>CALCGS010000069.1 GCA_937901165.1 uncultured Alphaproteobacteria bacterium | reverse complement strand
TCACTTGCTTTTTGTCTGATTTTCGTATTTATGTACGGAGCCATTTTTGCACTTCGTTTTCATATTTGAATTTGGCGTTTTTACCTTCACCTTCGGCTTCAAAGAACGTGTTCAGGTCAAATTCATCAAATTCGCCACCCAATGCAACATTACGGATAGATTCCGGCAATTGATATGTCATCATAACCATACGCGGTAAAGCGGCATAAGGGTTTGTTTCGGAATCTGGCCATTCTTCTTTGGCGCGTTGTTCATCAGAATAAGTCCAGTTGTAAATTTGTTCTTCAATAAATTCGCCACTGTTTATCGCGCGGAAAGGTGTACCGGACAAATACAGATAGTGCGATGTTGTAATAGGCATATTTGATTCATCAAAGTAATCAATTGCTTCGCCATTTGCGGCTTTCTGTTCTGCTTTTGACTCATTCTCAAACAGGTCTTTCGCGTTTTCGCGCCACGCACCATAATGGTATTCATCAAATATAACGCAATCCCAGTTCGTCCCATGAACCCACTCGTTTTGCGCCTTGATACCACCGGCTTCGTTTTTGCCCAGATAATCTTGGAACGACCCAAAACAAACAATGGGACGATTTAAATCCAAATGTTTCACAGATTCCATAAACTGTTCTGTGGATTTATCTTTCTTGGAAACAAATTGCCATCCTTCAAAATCTTTGTGGGTATTCAGGTCAGATTCCCACGCTTGCTGAACGGCCGGTTTGAAAGTTAAAACCAAAATCTTACTCCAGCCCATGCGTTTGGCCAATTGATATGCCGTGAAAGTTTTTCCAAAACGCATCTTGGCATTCCACAAAAAATGAGATGTTTTGCCAGGATTTTCTTTCGCCCAGGCTTTGAAATATGCAATGGTTTTATCTACGGCTTCTTGTTGTTCTGGTCGCATACCAAAATCTTCGGTGCGCTGGACTTCCAAAGAATCACCATGTCGCAATGCGATGATAGCCGCCATGACATCGGTTTCAGAACATTTAAACCACTCGGTCAATTTATTGTCTTTGTCGTGCAATTGAATAAAGCCATGGCTGCGTAACAGGCGGTGAACATCTTTGTCCGTAAATACAGAGCCGTCCTCACGAATAGCAGGTTCATCAATTACAATTTTATATGGCTTTTCGCCTGGTTTTAATATTGGATATTGTTCGGCTACACGATCAATGGCATTTTTAGTGGTATAACCAACTTTCAACATTCCTTCGTATTGTGGGTTGTTATCACAATACGCATAGATTGTTGGATTTAAATTTGGCCGTGCCGGAAATAATACTTTCTTTACCATAATTTTACTCCATCACAAAGTGTTTTGATTGCTGCTATAGATACGATTCCCACAGCAAAAAACCAATAAACAAAACGAATTACAGGAAACAAATAGATAAACATTTTGCCTTTACGTAAAATACGTAAATGATCAAATCGTGTTGATTCATGTGTGATATTGGCGAACATAAAACCGTCTTTTGTTAAAACTTGCAACCCAAACATGATATATTTATGTAATTCATTTCCATTTAATCCTCCACCTAGACCGGGCATCCACCCGTAGTCTTGTGCAATATCTTCCCATTTATATGGATTCTTTTTGTATAGTATTTTTAATAAGACATACTTGTCTTTCCAAGAAAGATTACCAGGATTATTCATTTGCTAACTCCATTGGTCGAATCATAGATTCAATAAACGCTATTTCATCTTTAGTAAGTTTGTATTTTTTATATAACTTTTCATCAGTCCATTCTTCATTGAAATCTTGCATCGGAACAAATTGATAAACCCCTCGCATAGCATCTTGAGTGTTCTTTTTCAACATGACAAGGAACCTGAAAAATCTGGTGCTTATATATCCCATAGCATTTAGGGTCTCTTCTTTGGAATCAAATGGTCCGATACATAGGTATGTTTGTGTACAACAACTATTCTTGTAACCAAATAACGGCTTATTCAATATTTGATGTGGAAACCCTTCACCAGCACCATACGACTTTGTTATATAAATTTTAAATGCATCTACCATTTCGGTATTTTTTGGTATTTGCCCCTTTGTTATATAACCGCTACCTTTCGCAAAATATAAATTCACCGAATTTTGAAATGGTTTTGTTTTATAATCTTTGAAAGAAGTTATGATTCCAAAAGGTGTTTGCGGACTAACTAAATCTGCAAAAGAAGCTTCCTTAAATTTCCTAACTTTATTTAGAATGCTTATGCCCTCATTATATCTTATGAATGTATCGTTGCCAGGTTCTAATAAAGGTCGTTCTGTTTTTGATGTTATTTCGGATCCGTTGTGTGTGAATATGCTACATTTCCCACGGTTTTCTCTGTCCCATAGAAAATAACAAACTCCACCTTTTATTTCAACTCCAGGGAAACAATCCCCTGCATCTGCAAAATCATGGATTATCCTTATTCTATCATCGTGCAACATTTCATCGCGAAATTCATCTAATCCTCTACCACCGGCAAACCACCGCGAAGGCACAATCATTGTAAGATATCTCGGATCTAAACGTTTGGCTTGTTGGATGAATTTGTGATACAAAGGAATAGCATAGCTTTCCTGCTCAACGCCAACGTTTAATTGATATGGTGGATTACCAATAATTACATCAAACTTCATTTTAAATACCTCGTCTTGGTGGATGAATTGATATGCATAGGTTTCTAAGGTTTCATCTCTGTCGTATACATCTTGGGAAGCACCACAAAATTTACATTTTCCGTTTTCCCACGTGTGTTCTGTTCTATCAAAGGCGATATTGCCTTTATCATTTTTAAATCTATCGCATATTGAATATTTTCCATTTGCAGATTTGGAACAATAAACAGACCGGCGTGATAACATGGATGTCAATTCTGTAATCGCAATGCCGTATAATTGTTTTGAATAAATATGATTCAAACGTTCCTGTAAATCTGGAATCTTTTTTGCCAATCCGTCAATCAGGCGTTTTGCGATTTCGCGTAAAAACACACCGCTTTTACAACACGGATCCAGGAATTTGGCATCTGGGTTTGACCATAAATCTGCCGGTAACATATCCAGCATTTGATTAGCAATGGTTGGTGGAGTAAACACTTCATCATTGCTAAGGTTGGCCAAACAACTTAATACATCAGGATTATATTTATTCTGCATCTTTCAGCCTTTTGTAATCAGTTGGTGGAAATTCGCGTACAGAAACAGGCGACCAGTTACCTTCGCCTGTGTCTGAACTGTCAAAAGTCCCGTTAAATTCGGGATTAACTAAATGGTCAAAATAATAGTCACGGCGTTTAAATTTACCCAAGACCATTGACCATTCAGAAAAAACAATTGGTTTATCGCTGCCGTCTACATATTTAAGGGGTAAGGCATCACCCAGAACAATGTTTTTGCTTAAAATAAAACGTATGGTTTCAACAAAGTCCGTTGGAATGCAATCGCATTTGCATTTACATGAGTTTGCATAATTTTCAATACATATCCCCAACAATAACGCACGACAATCAGCGACATTGTCGGGTAGTAAATCGATGCCATAAATACTGGCCACAGCCAATATAGCATAACGTTCATAATCTGTTGAATTACGACGATAACGTTCGGAAACGATTGCTAGTTTGCGACGTAGTATTTCGGTCAAAAAAGCCCCTTTACCACATGCGGGCTCCAAAAAACGGCTATCTATGCGCTGGGTTTCCTGTTTGACCAAATCAAGCATGGCATTTACTTCACGTGGAGCGGTAAAAACCTCACCGTGATCTGCTACACGTTGTTTGGAAACAGTCTGTTTGGTTGAATCGCAATCCTTTTTGCCCGAATGAAACATTTATAGGAAGGATTGGCTGTTATAGGAATTTGTCTTTTGAAAACAGTTGATTTTGGGGCTTTTTTATTTTACAATTTTGGAACAATAAAGGGTTCCCTTTTGTGATTCAAGAAATCGCGAAATTGTCGGTGGACTGACCCGAATAGTTCTGGCGATTTTGCGTTTAGAAACTCCAGCCGAATACATATTCAGTATTAAATCTTCGTGGCCGTCAATAATATGACATGTGTTCTTTTGGCCGCATGGACGTCCCAATTTAATGCCCTGAATTCGTAATTTGGCCATTGCTTCTTTGGTGCGCTGGGCAATAAGGTTGCGTTCAATTTCGGCAGACAACCCAAATGCAAACGCCAAAACCTTTGATTGAATTGTGTCACCCAATTCATAACCATCTTTGACGGTATAAAGCCGCGCACCGATTTTCATACAATGTTCCAATATTCGCATAATCATAAACATTTTTCGCCCCAGACGCGAAAGTTCACTGCAAATTATAACATCGCCTTGGTTTAATTTGCGCAACATGCCGCCCAGGGCACGCTGTTCCGGTTCTTTGGTGCCGGATATGCCCGCATCTTCGATGTATTTATCAATGCATAAACCCAATGCGTTGGCTTTGGATTCAATGCCCAGTTTTTGATTTTCACAGTCCTGTTTGTCGGTCGAAACCCGAATATAACCATATATCACAATAAACTCCTTTGGTTCGTTGTTCTATATGCCGTAGATTTCGTTTTATTCAAGTAAATAATGTCTAAATAAAAATGCTGTTTTTTACGGCTAACCCACTTGAAAATTAAGGCTTCTTTACCTAAATAGCGTATATCAAAAATAAAACAAAAGAGAATAAATATGGCAGAATTAAACATTGTATCTATTGGGGTGGATTTTTATGGTATAAAAAACGTACCATATGACAGTAAAGAAAGTTTGTCTCAATATGACATTATTATATTTGATGCAAATAGTATAAACGGTTTAAGATTACACTTTAATACGTTTAGTTCTGGTGAAAAGTATTTAGATAAACCACAATATGAAAAACTGGATTCCACATGTAGATATTGGAAAAAAGAACTAGACAGAGCATATACGAATGGGAAACTTATATTTGTGTTGTCTTATCCGCAAAAACGAATAGTAGTCCATTCAGGGGGTGTGTCATATGATAAGGGCAAGGTAGAAAGGTATACGACAAGTGATTTTGATTCTTATTCTTGTTTTCCTTTTAAATTGGCTTCTAGAAGCACAAATGGGACATTGATGTGTTCTGCAAAAAACAGATACGAATACATAACAAAAAATATATATAAAGATTTAGAGCTGTATACCAGTTTTAATACAGAATTTACAGAAATGCCGCAAGAAGCTGTTCCTATTTTGACAACAAAAACAGGTGAACCGGTCGGTTTTTTGTATGAAAATCAAAATGGTGGAAAGTATATATTTTGGCCAAATATAGATGTATATAACCAAGACTTTTTTGAGTATAATAAAGAAGCTAACGAAACTTACTGGACAGAAGAGGGTAAAAAGGTTGGTAATATATTGAAACAGTGGTTAGTAAAGCTGTATAAAACCAAGAATCTGGAACAAGAACCTGCTCCAGATTGGGTACAAAATAATGCGGCCTTTATAAGCAATAAAGAAGCCGAATTGTTAAAAGATAAAAAAGATACAGAAGAACAAATAAAAGGTTTAATTGAACATTTGACAATTACAGAAAAAGAATTGGAACAAGAAACGGAATTGAAAGTTTTGTTGTATGGAACTGGTCACGAACTAGAAAACGCAGTTAATAAAGCTTTAGGTATATTGGGGTTACGGGCTGAAAATTACAAACATCCAACCGAAACACTAGAGATAGACAATCTGATCAAATATGACGACATGGAAATAATTGGTGAAACAGAGGGGAAAGAAAAAGATATTCACAATGATAAAATTAGCCAGTTAGTTACGAATCTTTCTCAATATTATACATTGGAAATAGATCGACTGAATCAAAAACCAAAGGGTGTCTTGTTTGGTAATCCAGAACGTAAAACCCCATGCGAAAATAGAAAATTGACTTTTACTGAAAAATGTATGCAAATATCACGAACAGAAAAGATTGCACTGGTTTTGACCAAGGATTTATTTAGGGTGGTGTTATATTTAAAAGACCATCCAGATGAAAATTACAAGAAAACATGCATTGATGCCATAATAAACACAGAAAGCGGTATTGTGCAATTCCCAGACATACCAGTAATTGCATCTTCTAAGTAGCAATCTCTAGGCTATTTAAATAAACACAATCCCAAACCATTTGCGTAAAAGGGCTAGATGGGCTTGGTATGTTGTTGCGCTGGCTTGTTCTTGCTTGAATTCGGCGATTTCTTCGGTCGACAGGCCAAGTTCCCGCATAAGTCGATTAGCTAGTCCTATAAGGTAGAAAACGTTTCCTTGGGGACTTTTCAGGTCAATAACGATGCCTGTTGGATACTTTGCGTTGGGTATAGTAGGCATGTCTTTGCGCTGGTGGGCTTTGTGGTGTGCGACCATCTGAACAAACTTGTTTTGTATGCGGCGGAGTAGCCATGCCTGGCGACAGGTCAATTTGCCGCCGTTTGTTCGGTGAATAGCAGCCTGTAGCTCGCGTAAAGATCGACAGGCGGCAAAGTACAGCATAATGAAATCTGTGCGATGGTTGGGGTAAATATCGTCAAAATGCGTATATTTCATAGACAATCCTTTTTAAGGTTGTCGTATTTGTACGTACTTGTTGCCAAAAGTCCAGTTATTTGTTCAAAAATGTTGCTACGTCGTATAGTCAAATATTAACTAAAAAGCCCCATCTGGGGGTTTTTTAATCAAGTTCTTTCAAATAATTGTTCAACATATCTGTTAGAAGTCGACGACGTTCCGTAATAAATTCTGGATATTTTTCAATGTCCCACAATGTTGGATCCGTTGGGATACAATGTTTAATGAAATTTTCTTCGCCTTTCTTTTGAAGGACCTCGGGAAGGTATACAGCAGGATCATCATTCTTTATCAAAACATTGGTGCGTTTCACGATAAATGTCTGATTTGCGATATCGTTAATTTCGTCTCTTTCATATCTGTCTTTTAGAAAATCCTGAGGAAATATGTGGTGAAACTCGATTTGGTTTCGATTTGCCACATTATTCATACTGATAACTTGTGGTGTGTTCCAATCCACAGCACCATTATGTCTCATTACTGTGAACATAGTCTTAAAAATACCACTAGCAGTATTTTTGTTTTCAAAATCTATCGGTTGAAAATCTAGTCTACCAAATTGTATTTTAAGATTATCTAACAATCCTTGCAAATTGTTGTTCTTTATCGCCAGTAAATCTTGATCCAAGTAAGTTTCTGATGAACCACGAGAATAACGCCCCTTTGCATTGGCTACAAGAAACCATTTTTTGATCAGTTTTGCTTCATTCTCTGTCAAAATATTATTCTTTGTATGATATAGAAATGACAAGGAGACTATAAAATAAGGGGACGAAAGTGTGGCATCAGTTTCAAGACCGAATGTGTTTTTCAACTCATCTAGTGTATGCTCCAATGCTTTAGTTGCTTTTGGCCAAGCGGTTTCAAGTTCTTCTTTTGTTAATGAAGGCACCATCCTAAATTTTGACTGAGATGTCATTATAGCTACGAGGGTTCTTACAATAATGCCTATGCTTAAATCCCAACCGTACTTTTCACAGAAATCTTCTTCTTTATTAAATTTAACAAGTGCTCCTTCAGCTTCTTCTGTGGTTGGCCATTTTGCTGTTATGTGAGCTAGAGCTAGGTCAGATCCTTTTAATTTTGTGCCGGCTTGATTAACTCTAACGAATATTTCAGTTACTTCCTCATAGGACTTTGATGCCGGCAAAGTTTGAACTTGCAAATCTCGATGTTCAATATTTTGCAATGCTTGGAACCGTTTTAGATATTTGTCTAGCCGTTCTTTGCCTTCTGGTGTTGTAGCATCTCCAGCTCTTTTTATTATGTCTTGGATATCAACTTTGCCAGAAAAAACGCCCACAACGGAAATCCAATTGTTCTGGCTTTTTACCAATGGGTTTTCTACGACAAAGGCACGTCGATTCATATCATCAATACGGTTTTTGTTTTCTTCTGCATCAGATGTAACTTTAACATCTTCATCGTCTTCAAACTCCGTTTCATTATCATCGTCAGTAGCGACTTTGGTATTTTCTAATTTATCAGGATGGTCTAAATTAAAATAGATGTCAATTGCACGCTTTCTACCACGTACAGTGACAGGTTCACCACAAAGAATAGCTTTTAACGACGTCAAACGTTGTTGCCCGTCCAATAAAAGATAATAAGATTCATATTTTGTGTTTTCTTGAGATACGGCAAAATCACGTGTTGGAATTTTTTGTGTCGTCTCCCATCGTAAAATTGTACCAACTGGATAGTTCCTATACAAAGAGTCGAGCAAATCTCTCACTTGTGTAGATTTCCATATATATGCACGTTGCATTTCTGGTAAACGCATTCTATTTGATTTTATTTCGTCAATAAGGCTTCTTAATTCAGGCATTTGATATCTCCCAAAAGCTAAAATAGGTTTACTAACCTATAAATTATACATCATAAATAATAAAAAAGCTAGACAGGGATAAGATTTATCGTAAATATATCTGTAAAATGTTCAAAATATGTAGACAATTTTACTGGTTGAAAAAGCATAAATAATTCACAAGACAACGAATAGGTTGCGGATCCTGTGTAGCTATTGTGTAGCCAGAGGGGTGTTTTATGGCGTATTTTAGTGTATCGTAGTATGCGTAAATACAGAAGTGTTAATTTAAGAAAAATGCCGCAAACCTGCGGGGTTTACGGCGGAATTCCTTGGCTCGGGCAGCTGGACTCGAACCAGCGACATACGGATTAACAGTCCGTTGTTCTACCGACTGAACTATGCCCGAATAGCGAATGTAATAGTACACTCAAAAACCCCAGAAGTCAAGCGTTTTATAAGATTTTTTTAAACAAAATTGTCTGTCGCACAAATCTGCCATTTTTGGGCGATTTTTATTTGTGTATAACCCGTGTATAACAAAATAAAATTCAGGTAAAAAAATACTTACGCTTTTTTCCGTTGTCCTGTGTGGTTGGGGTCGGGTGAATTTGTGGGAAATTTTACGATGTTTCTGACGTGATTTTTACGCGGTGTTTGCGAATATAAAACTGCATAACCAAAGGAGCAAACAATGCAAGACAAACTATTAAGTACAAAAGAACTTAGTGAATACCTGGGCGTGGCCGTTTCAACCATTGTTGAATATCGCATGAATAACAGTGGACCAATATACGCAAAATTGGGGCACCTGGTTCGGTATAAAAAATCAGATGTTGATGCGTGGGTAGATTCCAGAAAACCCAAAGATCAAAAATGATTCTTTTTATCTGGACTTGTGCCGTTTATACGGTATGTGTTGTGTAACAAATGTGTAACTAAAAGGTGTGAATCATGCAGATAATGTGGCAATGTGCAACCAAGGTATTTAAAGATAATTGGATAAAAACTTTGACTAATTCGTGCAATATGCAAATAAGCGACAGCACTATACCGGGGCTGTATTTGCGATATTATGCGAAAACGGGGCAAATAAGTTTTTATCTGGCATACAGAAACAGCATAACCCGCAAACAGCGACACATGCTAATAGGCCGATATTCTGATTTTAAATTGTCTGAAATTAAAGACCGTGCGCAAGAAATGCGAAAAATCATCGCTACGGGCGAAGATCCAATTGAAATACGCGAACAAAAACGCAAAGCCCAGCACGCAAGTTCGGATATTCAGGAATTTAATGCGTATATAGCAAACCGACTGGGTGATATGTATATCAAAATCTGGAAAAAAATATCCCATATAGTATGGAATACCTAAACAAGTTCTTTGGTAATTTGTTATTGGGTGAGAAAAATCGCCTTGATGAGCGCGAAATGCAGATAAAGAAAATAAGGACAAAAACTACCCAGAAAACCACCCAGAAAATTTTGGCTGTTTTGGCAAAGAAACCGAATGCAACACGTGCCGATTTAGCAAAAGCGATAGGTCTTAGTACAGATGGAGTAAAATGGAATCTGGATAAGCTGAAGAAGTCTGGAAAAATTCGCCGTATTGGTCCAGATCGTGGCGGTCATTGGGTGATATTGAAGGGCTAAACTGTC
>CALCGS010000068.1 GCA_937901165.1 uncultured Alphaproteobacteria bacterium | reverse complement strand
AGGCGGGACATCAGACACAGGCGGGGCAACGCCAACATTCAAAACTGACATGAACAAAGTAAAAACAGATTTGAATAAACTAATCGGGGGGTTGAAATGAGCGTTGATATTTATTTGGACAAAGACGGCGTTTTACAACGTTCAGACACAGATATATACAAAGCAAAAAACATTCTGACAATTCAAGTTGGCAGTATGTATTATGCACAGGATTTGGGTATTGATTTACGCAGATTTATTGACCCGAACGTAAAGATTCAATTTGAAACATTTCGCGCATACACAATACAACAAATGGTTCAACAGGGCGTGCGCGTAAATGACGCATTGGAAATGCAAAACTTTTTAGATAAAGATTTGGATTATAGCGTATCAACAACACAAAACGAAGGTATGATGTTATGAGTTATGACGTAATCAACGGATATGAAAAACAATCATTTAATGATTTGTTGCAGATTTTAACAAATTCAATCAATGAACAATTCAACACTGATTATACGGTTGATACGATAATCGGTTCAAATCATTTCAAATTCTTTTACGGTGGTTTGCAGTTGGTTATGAATTGCGATAATAAGATTGCAGAATTGGGCAATAAGATTTTTGATTACATTCGCACAACAAATGAATCAATATCGCAACCGGTGTCAAGTCCTGACGGAACGATTCGTTATTTCAAGGATAAATTCGGTCTGACAGTATCATTGAAACCAATAAATGACGTCAATGAAGCGGGCAAACCTGCAATTTGTGTTGACGTTGACCCTGCAATACCAACATTTAATTCATTGAAACAGCAGATATGGGACGCATTACGTATTACACAGACAGAAGGTTTATATTGGTTCAACCCTTCAACGTCACCAAGTCCACGTGAACATCGTGGCGAATCTTCTGCATTGAATGGTCAGGCGTTGCCATATTCATTTTGGACGCCGGCAGTATCAACAATGGACGTAAAAATAACAGTGATACGTTCACGCGATTCATTAGAATTTCAATTAAATACAGCACAAATTGAAGATTTGTTTGTAAAGAATTTTGAACGTGAATATTCTATGGGTAAAGATTTTGAAGGTTCAAAGTATCTGAATGTTGCGGATATTGCCGGCACATCAT
>CALCGS010000067.1 GCA_937901165.1 uncultured Alphaproteobacteria bacterium | reverse complement strand
AACAGCAAAAGATACCGCAGATAAAAAATTCAAGGCGGGCGTTGTTGCCAAGGCCGATGTGTACAAGGCAGATACCACACTTGCCAGTTCGCAACTGACACTGGAACGTGCAAAAAACAATCGTGAAATAGTCAAGGGAACACTACTTACCAAATTATCTTTTCCAGCTAATCAAGAAATATTTATAACTGATATGCCATCAACTTTTGGGTCAGAAGCAGAAAACGAAAGTATTGATGAATTAATCAAAATTGCAAAAAAACAAAGACCTGACTTGTTAAAGGCCAGCGCAAACAAAGATGCCGCATGGCACCGCAGAAATAGTGCTTTTTTAAGAAATCTGCCATCTATATCTGCATCGGGGTCCATATCTTGGGGTGATGATAAATTTGGTGGTGTTTTTGAAACAACTTCTAATAAGATAGAGGGCAGAATCGGTATTTCTGCTTCTATGCCTATATTTGCTGGATTTGCAAATATGTATGGACTGCGTAGTGCAGAGGCAAATTACGACCGTGCCAAAGAATCTGAACGTGCAACAAATAACGAAGCAATGATGGATGTGTTTACTGCATATCAAAATTATAAAACAGCACAAACTGTTTTAACACAAACAGAAGCGTTACTTAAATCTGCAACAGAATCAGAACGTGTCACATCCGGAATGTACAAGGTTGGACGTGCGACTATGCTTGATTGGCAACAGGCACAATCTGAATTGGTTGCCGCAAGGAAACAAAACAATGCTGCAAAATATGATTTATATGTTAAACGTGCCGCAGTTGCGTTGGCTATTGGTGATATAAAATCAGAATTAGATGGAGAAGAAAATGACTAAACAAACAGGAACAAAAAAAACATCTATTTTTATACGCTTTTTTGCTTGGTTGTGGCATCATAAATGGTGGACGCTTGGTGCGGTTGTTGCAATCGTTTTGCCAATTTTAATATGGGGAATAAATTGGGGCGAAAAAAAAGGTGATTTTGTCACGATTGATATTACACGTGGCAATTTAATGCAGACTGTTTCTGCAACTGGTGAAATCCAACCAGTAAACACAGTAAATGTTGGTTCACAGGTTTCTGGAAATATAGACGAAATATACGTTGATTATAATTCAACCGTTAAAAAGGGTGATGTTTTGTTGACCATTGACCCATCTGTATTACAATCTTCGGTTGACGAAGCCGCGGCAAGTTTGTCGTCTGCAAAATCACAACTAAATTATGCAAAAAATGAATATTTAAGAAATAAAACTTTGTATGAAGATGAACTTATTCCACGTGCAGACATGGAACAATCACAAACAGCATATGAACAAGCACAACAAACAGTAAACAAAATGCAATATTCTTATGATAGGGCTGTGACAAATTTAGGTTATGCAACAATTACATCGCCTGTGGATGGAACTGTTATTTCAAGAAAAGTTGATAAGGGTCAAACCGTTGCGGCATCTTTCCAAACACCTGATTTGTTTGAAATTGCAGAAGATTTAACAAAAATGCAAATTGAAACCGCTGTATCCGAAGCAGATATTGGCGTTATCAAAGACGGTCAATCTGTGACTTTTACCGTTGATGCGTACCCAAATGATAATTTTACAGGTAATGTGAAACAAGTTCGTTTATCACCAACAACTGCATCTAATGTTGTCATTTATACAGTGGTTATTGACGTTGATAATTCTGATTTGCGTTTAATGCCTGGAATGACCGCATTTGTGACAATTATTGTAAATGCCGCAGAAGACACATGGAAAGCGCAAAACGCGGCTTTCTTGGTTCGTTCTTTTGAAAACCTGGTTGATAATCCAAATAAAGTTACCCCTGAAACACATTTGGCAATATTACGTGATAAAGATGCAATTCTCGTTCCTTATGAAAAGGGGTTGGTCACACCAACAGAAACAGAAATTATTTCTGATAAAATTCAACAAGGCGATAAAATAATTGTTGGGCGTGTTGGTCAGGTGTCTGGGGGTAAAAAATCAACAATGCGCAGACAAGGTCATGGTGGTATGATGGGCGGTGGTCCACGTTAAAAAGGTTATAATTATGCCAAAGCAATTACCTGATGTTATTTTTATGAATAAAATATGTAAAAGTTTCCCGCTGGAAATCGGTGGCGAACAACAGGTTTTATTTGACATATCTATGTCTATTAAACAGGGGGAATTCGTTTCTATTATGGGGCCATCTGGGTCTGGGAAATCAACGTGTATGAATATTATTGGCGCATTGGATAGCGCGACATCTGGAACATATCAACTGTACGGCAAAGATATTTCAACAATGACCCCAGATGAATTGGCAATAATAAGAAATGAATATATTGGATTTGTATTTCAAAACTTTAACTTATTACCAAAACGCAGTATTTTGGATAATGTTATGTTGCCATTGATGTATCGCGGTTGGCCAATGGAAGAAAGAATTAAACGGGCCAGAGAAATGTTAAAATTGGTCGGTCTTGAAAAGTTTGAATCTTATTTACCAACACAATTATCAGGCGGTATGAAGCAACGCGTTGCTATTGCACGTGCACTTGCTGGGGACCCAAAATTGATATTGGCAGACGAACCAACGGGTGCGCTAGATAGTAAAATGGGTAATGAAATTTTACAATTCTTTAAAAAATTAAATCAAGATTTGGGTATTACTATCGTTATGATTACACATGAATTTGAAATCGCACAATATTCTAAACGATTGATTCATATTTATGACGGCAGGATTACGTATGATGATGTTGTGCCAAAACGTGAATCTGATTTAATGCCAAAAGAAAAAAAGGCAAGAAAATGACTTTTAACGATATTTTTAAAGAATCTTGGTTATCTATTAGCGGTAATAAATTACGTTCTTTTTTAACTGTTTTGGGTATTATTATTGGTGTTATGGCGGTGGTTATTATGGTGGCTGTTGGGGAAACTGTACAACAATCAATTACAGACCAATTTTCATCATTGGGAACAAACACTATTGTTATTCGTGCTGGGGCCGCACAAACCGCGGGGGTCAGAACCGGAAGCAGACAAACACTCACCACTGATGATGCCGAATATATTGCAAAATTACCAGACGTTGCCGCAGTCAGCCCAATGCAAAATTCTGGGGCCCAGGTTGTATATGGTAATAAAAACTGGTCAACATCAATGGTTGGTGCATATCCAGATTATCAAACAATACAAAATTCCGAAATGGAATATGGGACTTTCTTTGATAGCAATGCTGTCAAAAACGCATCAACGTATGCTGTTATTGGACCTGATACCGCCGAAGAATTAGGAATGCCTAAAAATCCTGTTGGACAAATAATTCGCGTTCAAAACACACCTTTTGTCGTTGTTGGAATGACCAAGGCCAAGGGCGATTCTATGATGGGTAATCAAGACGATATGATTATAATTCCTGTCACAACATTGAAAAAAAGATTATCTGGCAGTAGATTTCCAAATTCTGTTCAAGCAATTGCATTAAAATTATTCCAAGATGCCGATAATAATGTCGCAACAGAACAAATTACCGCCCTGCTCCGTCAGCGACACAGATTAAAAACAACCGATGATGATGATTTTCAAATTACTGATATGAAACAAGTTATGGAAACTATGAATTCTGTGACTGGTTATTTAAAATTATTATTGGTCGCTATTGCTGCGGTATCTTTGTTGGTGGGGTCTATTGGTATTATGAATATGATGTTGGTTTCTGTGGCAGAAAGAACGCGTGAAATCGGTGTGCGCAAGGCG
>CALCGS010000066.1 GCA_937901165.1 uncultured Alphaproteobacteria bacterium | reverse complement strand
GTGCCGCAACATGTACAACGGGATATACATTCCGTGCCGCCACCGCCGGCACAAATCCATTTACCGGCAAGGAAAGCATAGCGGGTACAGCCTATGGTTATCAAAACGATAGTCGTGGAGAAGAGGGTCCAAATAGTAGTAAAACAGACACATATAACATAACCGAAGACCAAAGTTGGGCAGCAGAATTTAGTTATGGGTTAGTAAGGGGTATAGCGAGTTGTAATGGTACCGCAGGGAATAGTAACGGTGGAAAGTGGGATAACGATAGTTCAAATTGGACACGTCCTGGTGATACATTTACCCAAGACAGTACGGGTGGGTCTTGTTGGTGTAAAATAACTGGCTACACCCCGACTGGTGGAACCTTGCAGGATTTGTCCGCCTCCTCGTCTTGGGTGTTCTACGACAACGGCGTCATTGCTGACATCTGCGCGGACGGCTGTGCGAGCTCCTGCGCGTACGGCTTGCAGGCCAACGCCGCTTTCCGTCCTGCGTTGATGGGGAGCGCTTCCGCCAGTGAACCCCCGGCATGCGTAGCGAACACGATAAATGTAACGTGGAATCCGGAAAACGGAAATGCGTCAACGACCAATCAATGTACATACGATGGTGCAATTACATTACCGACCGCACCAGAAAAGACCGGTTACACGTTCAAGGGTTGGAAATTGGTTACGGGTTCATCCAACTAAAAAGCCCACAAAACAAAAAATTGGTGTTTCTTTTCAAAACACCAATTTTTTTTATACGTTTAATCCCGCGATTGTTCCACTTGCCCATGCCCAATGCAGGTTAAAACCACCCAAATCACCGGCGATATCCATAACTTCACCGGCAAAAAATAAATTTTTACATAATTTTGATTCCATTGTTTTTGATGAAATATCATGTACATCAACACCACCACGCATAACCTCGGCACTATTCATATTATGTAATTGTATATCATTGATTGATAAATTTAATTTATTGTAAATACCATTTATGTCTTTATCAGACAAATCGGCAATATTTTTATCAAAATCACGTGCAATCCATTTTGCAACACGCACAGGCATTTTTTCAGCCAACACATTTGATAACTTTCGTTTTCCAGAAATTTGTTTTTCTTGTTTTATCCATAATTTAAAATCGGCATCTGGCATAAAATTTATAACAATTCCATTTTCTATATTTCGCACAGTTGATTTGTATATTGCCGGGCCACCCAAACCAAAATGTGTGAATAATAAATTATCGTATATGGACTGTTTATCAACTGTAATTTTAACCGGCATGGATACGCCCGATAAATCATTGGGTACCGCATTTGTTTTTATTCCGCACAGGGCGGGGCGCATCGGAACAATTTTATGCCCAAATGATTTTGCTATCTTGAATCCGGCATCCGATACACCCAAAACCGAATAAGACAATCCCCCCGTTGCAATAATAACAGATTTCGCATTAAATACCGCATTGTCGGTATAAACAGCGAACAAATCACCATTTTTTTCGACTTTATTTACACAGGAATTATAAAAAATATTCGCCTGTTTTACAGAATTTAATAACGCATTTATAATTTCTTGGGACGAACCATCAACGAAAAATTGTCCGTATGTTTTTTGAAAAGTTTTGATATTGTTTTTTGAAACAAATTCCAATACATCGTTCGGTGTAATTTTAGACAGGGCACTGCGTACAAAATCGGGATTGTTTCCAAAATATCTGGTATAATTCGCATCCAGATTTGTAAAATTGCATTTTCCGCCCCCAGATACGGCAACTTTGCGTAATGGTGTGGCACCCATATCTAAAATTGCAACTTTCAAATTTCTTGAAATTGCACTTTTTGCGGCGGCAAATCCCGATGCACCACCACCAATAATAATAACATCAAACATATTCATAATCATATTATACAAAAAAATAATGCGTTATACAAAATAAAAAAAGCGTCAGAAATAGACGCAATTTTAACCGATTGGTGGGTTAGGTAGGACTTGAACCCACGACCAAAGCGTTATGAGCGCTCCGCTCTAACCAACTGAGCTACTAACCCACAGCAACAATTATACATGATTTTTAATGTTGTGCAAGCAGA
>CALCGS010000065.1 GCA_937901165.1 uncultured Alphaproteobacteria bacterium | reverse complement strand
TTCAATAATAGAAAGCATAGTAGGAAAAGTATTTTTACCAAAAGGAACAGGAATAGTAACAAGAAGACCTTTGATAATCCAATTAAGAAACATAAAATCAGGGGAAACATATATGGAATTTTCTCATAAACCATCAGAAAGATTTACAAACTTCGAAAAAGTACAAAATGAAATAACATTCGACGCTAATGGCGCTAGTGGAACAATGGACATTGTTAAGGTATTACCTAACGAAGAAATAACATTACCAGTAAACACATTTGAAAGAGATGGTTATTCATTTGACGGATGGGATATCAATGGTACATCATACAAAGCAGGTGATAAGGTAAAAGTAACAGCTGATTTAGCAGTAAAAGCTATGTGGCTTATTAATGCTTATGAATTAACATTCGATACTAACTATCCTGAAGCTAACTTAAAACCCGTTGTTATAGTTAATGGTAAAATACATGTTGACACAATTGATTTTAATACAGAGTTTAGTATAGGTGTTAATGACTTTGATAATGAAAACTATGCAATAGATAAAGTATTAGTAGATAATACTAAGGTTACTTTAACTGATAATAGTTTTTCTTATACAATGCCAAGTCATGATGTTAAAATTGAAGTTGATTTTGTTAAGAAACTTTCAGTATCATTTGATGCAAATGGAGCAAGTGGATCTATTGATTCATTTAAGGTAATACCTAATGAAGAAATAACACTTCCAACAATAATATAGTCACAGGAGACGTCGCATAGTTGGTCTAGTGCGCCACATTGGAAATGTGGTATACCCGCAAGGGTATCAAGGGTTCGAATCCCTTCGTCTCCGCCATAAAAATACCCGCCATTTGGCGGTGTTTTTTTATGGTGGATATGATAAGCGTATAGAAACGTTCAGTAACGTAAGTTGCAGGTTCACAGGGTAATAACCGTTTTTCCACACTTTTTATACCCAAAAACTTTATTATCACATTTCGTGTTGATTTTCTGGTATGATTTGTTTTTTTATATCATTTGCATCATTCACAGATTTAAGTTTTTTTGTGCCGATACGCAAATTTTTACTTTTAATACGATTTGCAAATGCCTGTATCTTGCTTTTATGTATGCATTTTGCAATGTTACCTCTACTTTTCATATTTTGTATAAAAACCTCAAATTCTGGGTCGTGTTCCAAATCATTTAATGCTTTTTTGATGTTTTTTGAATCTCCACTTGGAAAATCGTGGTCTTTTTTTAAATCCACGGCAGACAACCATTCATCAGTTTTCTGTGGTGTTTTTATAAAACCGGCACGATTTGCAAATGCCTGTATCTTGCTTTTATGTATGCATTTTGCAATTTGACCACTACATTTCATATTTTGTATAAAACCCTCAAATTCTGGGTCGTGTTCCAAATCATTTAATGCATTGTTGATGATTGTGTTGCGTCCACTTGGAAAATCTGGATTTTTCATTAAATCATTAGCAGACAACCATTCATCAGTTTTCTGTGGTGCTTTTATAAAACCGGCACGATTTGCAAATGCCTGTATCTTGCTTTTATGTATGCATTTTGCAATTTGACCACTACATTTCATATTTTGTATAAAACCCTCAAATTCTGGGTCGTGTTCCAAATCATTTAATGCATTGTTGATGATTGTGTTGCGTCCACTTGGAAAATCTGGATTTTTCATTAAATCATTAGCAGACAACCATTCATCAGTTTTCTGTGGAATAAATTCGTCCGCCATGCGTTCCATTGTCTTGTGATTTAATTCAATCAATGTTGTGCTATCTGTGATTAAATCAAAATCAACAAATTCCACATGTGTGCGTTTTTTTTCATCGTTTAAACCGGCATTACGGTTATTAAAATCTTTTGGATACAATACAATATTACCATCAGCAATATCTTTAAATAAAACCTGTTGTGCACGTGATGCTGTGTATAATACATCTTCTATCTTTTCATCAGGTGTGGCACGGAATATAGTGTCCACAACAAATGCGACTTTTTTCGGATCGGCTTCATTTATTCGTATAACGCGGCCGGCACATTGTTCTGCCTTGACCCGTGAACGCATTGGATAATTTATACACAATGAAACCGTTTGGTCATCAAAACCCTCGGTCATGGTTCCAACCTGGCACGCAACAATGTATTCCCCAGCAATAAATTTATCTTGCATTTTTTCAAATTCTTTATCACTTATACCAACCTTGTGCAGTGAAATTGCAACATTACGCCCCATAATTTCGTTTATTTTTGTCGCCTGTAAATTTGCGATTTTTGTATTTGGGCAATTTATAATAGTTTTTAATGTTTTGAATTCAGTTCCTGTTTGTTCATCACATCCATTGGCATAAATGCGTGCAATTTCGGCTGCCAATGTATCAGGACTTATTTTTGTAACAATTTTATCATAATCATAATCCCCACTGGATGTTGCCGGAACGGTCGATAAATCACAAACAATACTTGAACGATACAAAACGTTTTTCACAGGTGCCAAAACGCCAGCCGTAACCGCATCAGGAATATTCATTGAAAATATTTCAGTATTTAACATATTTGCAACTGCACGACTTGATTCATATTCAGGTGTTGCGGTAAATCCAATTATTGGCACAAATTTATTATAAAACTCTAATTGTTTTGAAATCTTTTCGCCAAGCATATGATGTGCTTCGTCTGCGAATATCAAACCAACATCATTAAAATCAACGATACCAAATAAGTTTTTCAAAGAATCATAAGTTGTAATAATGACATCGCAATCTGTATCTTTTTTTCGTCCACTATATTCTGTTGCACTTACTCCAACATGTTCAATCAGTTTATCCTTGGTTTGCTTTATCAAATTTAATCTTGGAACAATGATAATAATTTTTTGACGTTTTACACTGGTGGATTTGATTGCATCGAAATAAGCATCTACCATATGTGCAAACATAACTGTTTTACCAAATCCGGTTGGCAACTTGAAATAACAGTGCGAAATTTGTTCGTCTGTAAATTTATCAGAAACCAGTGCTTTAAAAGCATCCACCTGTTTATCACGTAATTTTTCGCGTTCAAATTTTGATTTTAATTTTTCAGAAATTCCCCTACGCAAAAGTTGTACATCTGTTAAATCCATTTCAATTTTCCTTTTATAACATTATACCACAAAATAAGCACGAATGCAAAAATCCCCACCATTTGGTGGGGAATAAAGGGTGTTTTTATAATCACGAAATTTTATTGGTGTATTTTTCAAATACTCTATTAAATTGATTGTGTACCTTGATAATAGTAGAACATTTTGACATCCCCTTGGTTGATTTTGCCCCAATATATGTACAGCAAGACGCAACACCACCTTTGATATCTTGGATAATCGTATCAACAGAACCAGTATATGGAATAAGAAGTTCGCGACCTTCTGATGTTTTATAATTGCTCATACCACCGGCAAATTTATTGTTTGCGTATTCAGACGACATTCCATAAAATCTTTTATATTTTTTTACTTCTATTATATTTTGCAGTGTTTCCGGATTGATTTCATCAGATAAAAAATGTTTTTCCACGATATCACCAGTGGCTTCTTCGCATCCTGCAAACATACCGCCAATCATAACGAAATCAGAATTCAGGCAAAAAGCTTTTGATATATCGCCAATATTTACAATTCCACCATCGGCACATATATGCCCATTTACCGAATGAACAACATCTGCACATTCTAGAATCAAAGACACCATAGGTGTTCCAACCCCAGTTTGCTTTCTTGTTGTACATGCAGACCCACTGCCAATTGCGGCCTTGATAATATCAGCATAATCAAGCAGTTTAAGACAAATGTCGCTACTTGCGATATTGCCCGCCATAATCAAAGCATTTGGAAATTCATCGCGAATGCGTTTCAAAAAATCAAGTGCTTTTGGAATATAAAAATTTGGTGCATCAATACAAATATTTTTTGTATTCCACAAAGGCATATCGTCATACATTATTTTAGATAATTCTTTAAGACAATTTATTGATTCATCAGCATTTCGCAATCCAACAGTTATAAATAAATTATCGGTACTGACATTATTTTGTTTACAATCTTGCAAAAAAGAAACGATTTGATTCAAATTGTAATGTTTATGCAACGTAGCAAACATATTTGCTTGTAATAATTTTTTTGCGATTTCGAAATTACCAACCGTTGCCATATTTGCATTCATAACGCCCAACCCGGTACGCGTTCCAGCATGTTTAAATTTGAACAATCTGTTTAATTCGACATCTTTTCTGGAATTTAAATTGATACCCATTTTTGGTTTAATTAAAATATCCGAATAATCAAGATAAGTTTCTGGTAATATTTGTGTCATAATGCAAACTCCTTAGATTCACATTTATTATAATTCAAGTTGCAAAAATAATGCAACCCATAAAAACAAGGTGTTATTTTATTGATTTTATACGTGCCAATTTTGAAAAAATTATTGGATTGTTAAAAAAACAATGCCAAAAAACACAATACTTTCAATGGTTTAATATGTCAAAAACCTTGGTTTTTGTCCAACCCTTTTTTTGATAATTTTGCATTTTTATAACATTGTTGTTTTTTACCAGATTTCCGGGCATTCTGGCGATTCTTGTAAAATCATCAAAATTGCCCCAGGGGGGTACATAAAAAACCAAGGTTTTTTATGTATTAAATTATTGAAAATATTATGTTTTTTAGCGATATTTTTTATTTTTTCAAAAATCCTTCCAACCAATGATTATCAAAATTTAATTGTTTTACATCACGATTGTTTAATAATTTTTGATGCAATGGAATTGTGGTTTTTACACCCTGGATAATAAATTCATCCAACGCCCTGTGTGCACGCATAATGCACGAAGTCCTAGAACTATTATGTACAATCAATTTTGCAATCATAGAATCATAATTTGGCGGAATTGTATATCCAGTATAAACCGCAGAATCAACACGTACCCCCAACCCACCAGACGGTGCATACAAAGATATTGTCCCAGGATTCGGTACAAATGTTTCAGGGTCTTCGGCATTTATACGAAATTCAATCGCATGCCCATGCGGAACAAGATTTGATTGCGAATACCCCAACCGTTCCCCAGATGCAATTCTTATTTGTTCACGCACCAAATCAATACCGTAAACCATTTCAGTCACAGGATGTTCAACCTGTAATCTGGTATTTACTTCCAAGAAATAAAATTTACCGTCTTCGTACATAAATTCAAAAGTACCAGTACTGAAATATCCCATTTTTTTCGCAGCACTTTTGCAAATTTCAATCATATCATCGCGTTGCTTTTGTGTCAGTATTGCCGCCGGACATTCTTCCATAACCTTTTGATTTTTTCGCTGTAAAGAACAATCACGTTCCCCCAGCACAACAACATTGCCATGTTTGTCGCCCAATATTTGAAATTCAATATGACGTGGATGCAATAATAATTTTTCCATATACAATGTGTCATCACCAAATCCGGATTTTGCCTCTGCCTTGGTGGTTTGAAACGCCATTTGCAATTCAGATTCATCCATAACCGCACGAATACCACGACCACCACCACCGGATGCCGCCTTTAATATCACAGGATAACCAATTTTTTGCGCCCAAGCATACGCATCTTCCAATGTTTCAACCGCACCATCAGACCCAGGAACAACCGGCAAACCACATGCAATCGCAGTTTGTTTTGCGTTTACTTTATCACCCATTTTAACAATCATATCAGGTGATGGTCCAATCCAAATCATACCATGTTGTTCAACCTTGCGTGCAAATCCAGCGTTTTCAGATAAAAATCCATACCCAGGATGAATCGCATCAGAATTAGTAAGTAATGCCGCAGTTAAAATCGCCGATTCGTTTAAATAAGAATCCTTGGCCGCCGCCGGCCCAATGCAAACAGATTCGTCCGCAATTTGTGTGTGAATCGCATTTTTATCAGCCGTCGAATATACAGCAACCGTACGAATCCCCATATCGCGACACGCACGAATTATACGCAACGCGATTTCACCACGATTTGCAATCAAAATTTTTTTTATCAAAGACATTGAATTTACTCTATTACAATTAAAGGTTGGTCATATTCAACCGCCGCCCCATCAGAAACCAAAATTTCTTTTACAGTCCCATCACGTTCAGATTTGATTGGATTAAATGTTTTCATCGCTTCAACCAATGCAACAGTATCGCCAGCATGTACAGTATCACCAACATTTACAAATGGTTTCGCCCCAGGTTCAGCCGCCAAGTAAACAACACCAACCATTGGTGATTTTAACGCATTTTGCACATTATCATTATTGTTTTTGTTTTGTGTGTTTGAATATTGTTGCGTGTTCGCCATGGGCATTTGTACAGGCATACCAACCGTTTTACCCTTGGACAGATGTATATGCTTCCTATACACACCAAATAAAAATTGACGTTCCAAATCAAGTTCTGTAATCCCCATATCATCCATAATTTTTGACATAGATTCAACAGTTGCACGAAAAGACATTGTTTATCCTTTTTAATTTGTATATCAATAAAATTTTACCACAATAAACACGTATGTCAAGGAACAGGGTCGTATCCAAACCCACCCCCCGGTCTGCAACGTGAAATTCTTTTGATTCCCAGCCATATTCCTTTGAATATTCCGTATTTAAGAATGGCGTCTTTGGTATATTGACTGCACGTTGGGGTAAAACGGCACGCATATTTACCACCAATAATTGGCGAAATAGCATTTTGATAAAAATTTATGAATTTAACAGCAATGCCAGATAAAAATCCAGATTTTAAATTATTTTTCATTAGAATTATCGTGATTTTTTTTGATGTAATTTAATGCCTTGCGCATGGCATCACGTCCAGTTTCACGGTCAGAATTCAAAATCGCATCGCGTGCAAAAAAAATATAATCAAATTCATCAATCATTAAATCTTGATTAAATGCAATCCAATCGCGCAAAAGCCTTTTGGCACGATTTCTTTGTACGGCAAATCGAAATCTTTTTTTGGGCACAACCAATCCATAACGCGGATCGTCTGGAAATTTTGCGTCTTTTGTACGAATCGTAAATAATGCAGATTTTGCGGCTGGCTCTATCTGCTCTGTTCTAAAATCGTTATAAGATTTTATTGTGTTTCTCATACAGTGTATAATAACAAAATATATTTAAAATCAAATAAAAAAACATTTTTTGGCACAGACATCTTGATTTTTTGTATATGCCGTTTTATAGTTGAAAAAAATAATAAAACTCTATGGGGGAAAAATGTATAACTGGTTAATGAAGTTCTTTTCGGCAGATATGGCAATAGATTTGGGAACTGCAAACACACTTATATATGTCAAAGGACGCGGAATTGTGTTAAATGAACCGTCTGTGGTTGCGGTTGCTGAAAATAGATTGTTGGGACGCAAGGAAATTCTTGCCGTCGGAACAGAAGCAAAACAAATGTTTGGTCGTACACCTGGAACAATAACCGCGGTTCGTCCGTTGCGTGATGGTGTTATTGCTGACTTTGAAGTTGCAGAAGAAATGATAAAATATTTTATACGCAAAGTTCATCGTCGTAACCCATTGGCGGCACCACTTATCATAATATGCGTGCCATCTTGTGCAACCCAGGTTGAACGTCGTGCAATACAAGAGGCTGCCGATGCCGCCGGTGCGCGCAAGGTTTATATCGTTGAAGAATCAACTGCGGCCGCTATTGGTGCGGGACTTCCTGTTGAAAAGCCTGTTGGGTCTATGGTTTTGGATATTGGTGGTGGTACGACAGAGGTTGCCGTTATGTCACTTGGCGGTGTTGTATATTCCAGCGCAATCAGAACAGCTGGCGACCAAATGGATTTAGATATTATCGATTATGTTCGTAAGAGTAAAAATTTGTTGATTGGTGAAAATACAGCAGAAGAAATCAAAAAAAAGATTGGTACTGCAATCGCACCAAAAGATAAAGCAAATGAATTGACAATGAAAATCAAGGGACGCGATTTGTTAAGTGGCACACCACGCGAAACAATCGTTACAGAATCACAAATTGCATCTGCATTATCACAAACTGTTGCAAAAATAGTTGATACAGTACACCAGGCTTTGGGTGCAACACCACCAGAATTATCGGCAGATATTGCGGATTTTGGAATCGCAATGACCGGTGGTGGTTCATCACTTCGTTGTTTGGATGCCGCGATACGTGCAGCGACCGGATTGCCTGTATTTTTGGTTGACAAACCACTGGATTGCGTTGCACGGGGCAGTGGTAAAATGTTATCCAGCCTTGATAAAAATCAACATATTTTACAAACAATGTATTAAAATAAAAAACGTCCCGGATTTGGGACGTTTTTTGTTGTGACGGATAGATACTTGTTGATTGATATTTTTCTTTTATCAATCAAAAGGATTATCGGATTTTTCGTATTCAATTACAATAGGTAAGTGTTCCCAATGTAATTCGTTTGCAATACCGCGTCTTAAATATCTGGTATAAGATTCTGGAATATCAGACGCACCACCAACATTTATTTTTATCCGCATTGGGTGTTTTCCAATTTGTCTTGCAAATTTTATTTTCATTTGTCTTTTTAATCTGGACATTGGTGGTTGACGGTCCGCAACCAATTTTTCAACAATTCTGTTTAGTAAACTGGTTGGTACCTGGGCGTTGGAAATGTCGTATTGTTCATATATTCTTTTGAACATATTTTGTACACCAGTTCCTTTTTCCGCCGATATTGCCAAAATCATAGGTTTTATTATTTGATGAAAAGAATTTGAAAATTGATGTTTTAATTTTAATAACTTTTCATCACGTAATTCTGGTTCGACCAAGTCCCATTTATTCAATGCAACACATAATATTTTTCCACCATCATATATCTTTGCCGCAATTCCCAGCGCCTGATTTTCAATATTTTTTGTTGCATCAACCATTAAAATAACCGCATCTGCTTTTTCAATTGCATCCAAAGATTTTATTGCAGACAATGTTTCAACATCATCGGTAACCCCAGCCTTTCTGCGTAATCCGGCAGTATCCATCAACACAATGTCGCGACCATAAAAATGTGTTGGAATTTTTACAGTATCACGTGTTATGCCCGGTGCATCACGAACAATTTGTCTGTGTTCACCCAAAACCTGGTTTACAAATGTAGATTTACCAACATTTGGTTGCCCCATAACAGCAATATGAATTTTAGAATTTGTTGAATTGTTTTCTATGCTTTCAGTTTTTATATTTTTACTTTCAGCAATTTTATTCAAAAATTCAAATATTTCATCAAATCCGCGTTTATGTTCAGCAGATATTTGTACAGGTTCGCCAAAACCCAATTTGTAAAATTCATTTATATCCGCAATTCTTTTTGCAGATTCTGATTTGTTTACCAACAACAATACAGGTGCACGTGATTTTCGACGTATAATCTTGGCCCAGTCTATATCAGCATTGGTCAGCCCCACCCGTCCATCAACCACAAACAATATAGCATCAGCCCCAGATACAGCGTTCATAGCCATATTTGTTGAATCAGCACCAATTCCTGTTTTTTCATTTTCCAGCCCCGCAGTATCAAAAATTTGCCACGGTGTATCACGAACAATTCCGCCAATAACATCACGCGTAACACCAGGTCTGTCATGTACCAATGCGTCCCGCGTGCCGGTCAACGCATTAAACAAAGTTGATTTTCCTGTATTTGGACGTCCTGCAATAATTATTTTTATCATTGTTTTTTTCCCATTGATTTTTTATAATTATAAAGCAAAAATATAAATAATCAAATTTTGCAAGGTGATAAAATGAAAAAACAAAAAAATAATTTATTTAAATATATATATGAAGTTTTATTCAACCCACGTCATTTTTTTACAAAAATAGTTGCAGATGGAAATATTGACGAATCTATGTTCAAGGCATTTATTTATGGTTTGTTTGGGGGCGGATTGGTTTTGCTTTTACGTCTTATTGGCGGTGCAACCATCACAATCAGCGGTGTTTTTGTTGCGTTGGTTGTCATTCCTGTATTGGCGGTTGCGTTGCTGTTTTTGATGGGCGGTTTATTAATGCTTATATCCGAAATAACGGGTGGTGAACGCGATTGGGAAATCGCAATCAAGGGATTGGCATCGGTTTTCTTTTTATATCCAGTAATATTATTTTTAAATTCTTTGGCATTTAATTGTTGGTCTATGTGGCTAATCAGTATTGCCGTTGATACGTGGATATTATTTTTATTGTACAATATATCTGCATATTGTATGCACGGAAACAAAGTAAATGTTTTGTTGATAATTGGGATTTTGGCATTATTTATGATAATGGTCTATATCACAGATTATCGTACGGGCTGGTTTATGTTGAAAAATACCAGTGCAACATTGTCTTGTTTGTTATAAATAACCAGAATTTAGAAATTTAATTAAAAATTTGCAAAAAACTAAATATCAATTATAATAAATTGACAGCGGGGGGGAATTATTCTTTCTTGTACTTGGTATTTGTTTAAGAGTACAAAAACGAATGATTTTCTCCGCATAAATGTATTCAATAAATATAGGAGATAAATATGATATTTGGATTCAAGAAAAAAGAAGAAAAACATCCATTAAATAACCCAATAGTGGTAGAAGTTCCTTATGGTTCCGAAACACTCCGTCTTGAAACAGGACGTATGGCAAAACAGGCAAATGGTGCCGTATGGGCAAGCATGGGCGGTACAATCGTTTTAGCAACTGTATGTGCCGAAAAAACAGCAGTCGAAGGTCAAGATTTCTTTCCTTTGACGGTTGATTATCAAGAAAAATACGCATCTGCTGGTCGTATTCCTGGTTCCAGGGATAGACGCGAAGGCAAACCAAGCGTGTCTGAAACATTGATTGCACGTTTGATTGACAGACCAATACGTCCATTATTCCCAGAAACATTTAAAAACAAAGTTCAAATAATTGCCCAGGTTTTTTCTTATGACAAGAAAAATCAACCTGATATTTTGGCAATGATTGCATCATCTGCGGCATTGGCTTTGTCTGGTGTTCCTTTTCAAGGCCCTGTGGGTGCCGCACGTGTTGGGTATAAAGATGGAAATTATTTATTAAACCCATCTAAAAAAGAACTTGAAGAATCCGAAATGGATTTGGTCGTTTCTGCAACCAAAGATGGTGTTTTAATGGTTGAATCTGAAATCGGCGAATTAGATGAAAAAACAACATTGGGTGCCGTTAAATTTGGTTTTGATGCACAACAAGTTGTTATTGATGCTATAAATGAATTTGCTGCCAAAGTTGGCAAAGAACGTTGGGAAGTACCTGAAAAAACTGCTGAATATATCAAAATGGAATCTGATTTTGAAAGATATGTTCCAGAAATTACAAATGCGTTGGGCATCAAAGAAAAATTGGTTCGTTTGGATACATTGGCATCTATTCATGCGGATGCAAAATCTCGTATTGCTGAATTATTCCCAGAAACAACACTTGCGACATCTACATTGGAATCTTTTGCGGATGAAATTGTTGAAAATATAACTGCACGTATTATGCGTGGTAATATTTTAGCGGGACTGCCACGTATTGATGGTCGTGATACAAAAACAGTTCGTCCAATAGAAATAGAATTGGGTGTATTGCCACGTGCGCATGGTTCTGCATTATTCACACGTGGTGAAACACAGGCTTTGGTTTCTTTGACATTGGGTGGTGGCAAAGATGCGTTACCAATTGAATCTTTGGATGGTGATGAAGAACGTGATTTCATATTAAATTACAATTTCCCAGGTTATTCCGTTGGCGAAGCCAAGGGTTTAAAATCGCCTGGGCGTCGTGAATTAGGACATGGAAATTTGGCATGGCGTGCATTACATCCAATGGTTCCAAGCCGTGAAAAGTTTGATTATGTAATTCGTGTTTGTTCTGACATTTTAGAATCAAACGGTTCGTCTTCTATGGCAACAACATGTGGTGCAACATTGGCAATGATGGATGGCGGTGTTCCTTTGACGCGTCCGGTTGCTGGTATTGCAATGGGTTTGATAAAAGAAGGTGATGATTACGCTATTTTAACAGATATTTTAGGTGATGAAGACCACTTGGGTGATATGGACTTTAAAGTAACAGGAACCAAAGACGGTATTACTGCATTACAAATGGATATTAAAATAACATCTATCACATTTGAAATTATGGAACACGCTTTGGCCCAGGCACGTGATGGTCGTATGCACATATTGGGTAAAATAAATGATGCAATCAAAGAACCACGTAAAAATGTTTCTGAATTTGCACCACAAACATACACTATAAAAATCAACCCAGACAAAGTACGTGATGTTATTGGTAAAGGCGGTGTTGTTATTCAGGCTTTGACACGCGAAACAAATACAACCATTGAATTGGAAGATGATGGTACTGTAAAAATTATGGCGGTCAACAAAGAAGACGCAGAAGAAGCAATCGCCAGAATTAAAAACATCGTTGCAGAACCAGAAGTCGGTATGATATACAAAGGTACTGTATCTGGGATGAAAGATTTTGGGTTATTTGTAAAAATCTTGAATGGGTTTGAATCAATGGTTCATATATCTGAAATCACAGGTAAACGTTTGGAAAAAATCGAAGATGCAAAAATTAAAGAAGGCGATACAGTATTTGTAAAATATCTGGGTGCAGACAAACGCGGAAAAACACGTTTAAGCATGGTTGGTATTGACCAAAAAACTGGCGCAGAAATCGAAAAATAACAAAACAAACGCGCATAGAAAAATATCTATGCGCGTAAATTTTCAAAGGAGAAAAACAATGGATATGGAACAATTGATGGCACAAGCCCAAGAATTACAAAATAAAGTGTCCGCCGCACAAGATAAATTAGGCGAAATGTCCGTCAAAGGAATTGCAGGTGCCGGTGATTGTATAATTGAAATGTCAGGAAAATACGATTTAATAAATTTAACAATATCTGATAAAGCAATGTCGCTTGATGCAACAGAATTATCAAACGTTGTATCAAGTGCATTTCGTGACGCAAAATCAAAAGCGGATAGTTTGATTGAAAAAGTAATGGCAGACGCAACCGCCGGGGTATCTATTCCTGGAATGTAAAAGCCTTTATAGGCTTTTTTTGCTTTATTTAGCACTTCTTTAGTTT
>CALCGS010000064.1 GCA_937901165.1 uncultured Alphaproteobacteria bacterium | reverse complement strand
CGACCAATCAATGTACATACGATGGTGCAATTACATTACCGACCGCACCAGAAAAAACCGGATATACGTTCAAGGGGTGGAAATTGGTTACGGGTTCATCCAACTAAAAAAGCCCATAAAACAAAAATTGGTGTTTTCTCCCTTTTCAAAACACCAATTTTTTTATTTGAATATAATACAAAATTATCTTTGTTTGCTGAATTTGCTTAAAAAATTTAATGCTACAATTTCCCTATTTGGCATTTGTTTTGATTGTTCCGTATATTTTGTGGTACATAAACTGTGCAGTTTTTCCAAACCGATATTTCGGTCGGTAAATTTGAATTCTTCAAAATTTATAACCAATGTATATTTTACCCCGCCCTTGGAATCATAATTTTTTCCCAATACAAATACAACATCGTTATCACACCGTACGCCATACCAATTTGGTGCAGAATTAATAACATATACTTTTTCGTTTTTTACAATATTTATACATTTTTGCACAATTAAATTTTCGTTTTCTGTCATTTTTATAATTTACCTTTTTATTTTATCAATGTTTTTGCCATTTCTATTGATTCAGTGGTTATTTCCGCACCACTGATTATACGTGCAATTTCATTTAACCGATTGTCGCCAGTTATTTCAGATATAGATGTGGTGGTTTTATCGTTTTCACTGTGTTTTGCAATCTTAAAATGTTTATCTGCAAATCCTGCAACCTGGGCAGAATGGGTTATTACCAATGCCTGACCCGAATGTGCCAATTTATTCAAACGAAGACCAATTGCACTGGCGGTGGCACCACTTATTCCCGTATCTATTTCATCAAATACAAATGTTGGTGTGTCGTTCGCCCCGGCAAGTACAACACGCAACGCCAACATAAAACGCGATAATTCACCCCCAGATGCCGCACGATTTAATGGTGCAAATGGCATTCCAGGATTAGTCTTTATCATAAACACAACATCATCACCCCCACCAACCGATGGTGCATTTGCATTTATATCAACAATAAAATCCGCATTTCCCAATTTTAATTCAGGCAATTCAGATAAAATACATTTCCGCATTTTATCAGCAGCAATTTTTCTTTTATTACTAAGTTCAGTAGCCAGCGCATTAAATTTATTTTTTAATTTCAATAACAACTTTTCCAAATGTCGCAGTTCAGCATCCGAATTATCAATACTATTTAATGTATTTTCCATTTCTTGCAATTTATTTGGCAATTCATCCGCCATTACACGATGCTTGCGTGCCATACCACGAATTGCAAACAAACGTTCTTCGATATCATCTATGCTCCCAATATCTGTTTCGGGCGGTGTTATTGATGCAGAAACATCAGATAGTGTTTGAGCAACATCATATAATTTCGATATTTGGTCGGCATATACACCGTTATCATCATGTAATCTTTCCAAAATATGTGCAACATCACACACCAGCGCATCCAAAGATGTTCCATGTGGGCATAATGCGTTTTGTGCGTCAGATAATATAGAATTATTCTTTTCCGCATTCATCATATTCGAACGAATATCGGATAATTCTTGTTCTTCACCAATACGAACATTTAATTTTTTTAATTCCGCAACATTATGTTCTAGAAAATCACGTTCCGTTTCAGACCGATTGAGTAATTCACGTAATTCAGATATCTTGCGTTCAACACCATGCATTTCATTATATGCGTTTTCCACAGATTTTAATAATTTACCAAATTCACAATCATCGTTTGATGCAAATGTATCCAATGTGGGTCTATGCGTTGCAGGGTTTAACAAAGTATGATTGGCAAATTGCCCATGTATTTCAACCAACCTGTCCCCTATTTCCTTTAACACACGAATTGATACAGGTATGTCGTTTACCCATGCACGACTTTTACCATCCATAGATAAAGTTCGACGCAATACTATTAAATCATCATCACAATCAATACCGTTATCCTGTAAAAATGTTTTTACACCGTTGGGTACAGAATCAAATTCAGCAATAACAGATGCGTTATCACATCCCGCACGCACCAATCCAGTATCAGAACGCGCCCCCAATGCCAAAGACAGTGCGTCCATCAATATACTTTTCCCAGCACCCGTTTCCCCAGTTAAAACATTAAGCCCAGAACCGAATTCTATATTCAGTTTTTCTATCAATACTATATTAGATATCTGCAATTTATTTAACATATCTGGATTATAGCCAATAAAATTTGTAAAATTCAAGGTTTTTTATATCTTTTCCAAGCACCAATCATGCAACCATAAAATATACCCATATATTTTATAACCTGGATACACTTCTTGTAATAAAGTTTTGTATTCAGAAAGTTGTTTTTTGTATTTATCCCTATTTTCCAACCTGTCTGTATCTGTTTTATAATCCATTACAGAAATTATTTTATTTTTATCGTCAATAACCATTCTGTCTATGCGTCTGCTTACAAAGACGCCTTGTAAATAACCAGCAATCGGAACCTCTGTCTGGGCGTTCCGTACAAAAAACGGTAATAATTCAGTATGTTTTTCTATTTCACCGATTAAAGCCAAATCGCCAACCCTGGCATCAGAATCAATCATAACAAATTCTAATTTATGATGCATGATATTACCAACATTTGTCGCGTATTTTTGTTGGTCTTGGGATTTTATAATATCCTTTATCGTGTTAGTCATGTATTATCCTAATTTTTTCTTCTGTTGTTTCGGCACCGGGAATATCCTTGCAAATATTCCATAACATATTATGCCAAGACATTTCCACTGGATTTTTATCAGATGTAAATCCATAAATATATAATTCATTCATCGCACGCGTCATTGCAACATATAATAACCGGTAATATTCTGCAATCTTGCCAGCCATAACATTATCAGTGGCATCAGTATGTTCTTGGGAATTTTCATTTTTACCCGCAATCCATAACCAAGCCCCAGGATATAAACCGTTTTTATCATCCGGCAAATTCAGTATTTTTTCTTTTTCAGGAGTTTTAACAGTATCTATTAAAAATACAATCGGTGCTTCCAGTCCCTTGCTGCCGTGTACGGTTGCAATACGCACACCAGATGCCGCATCCATATCGCGTTTTATTTCACTGCCCCCAAAAACAAACCATTTTAGAAAATATTTCAATGTTCCAGGACGCGTACGTTCATACGATAAACAAATCGTCATAAATTCTTCCAATGGGTCAATTACCTGGTCCCCAAAGGCAGATATCAGTTTTTGCCGATTGTTGTTATATCTTAATACAGATGTAAAAAATGAATACGGCCCCATATCAAGCGACCATTTTTGAATTTCCACCAAATCAGCATAAACCTGGGGATATTCGTGTTGCAAAATTTCCAGAATAGTATATGGAATAAAGTTTTCTGATTCTGTCTTTCTTTTTTTATTTTCTGTATTTTTAATTGTGCATAAATTAAAGATTTCTTGTTCGGTAAATCTGTACAAAGGCCCTTTTAATACACAACACAAACTATAATCATCGGTGTTATCTATACAAAAACGAACCAGATTCATCATATCCCTGATGGCAGGAAAATAAGGTAAAATAATTCTATCACTGCCCGCAACATCTATGCCACGTTTTTTTAATTCCGTAACCAACGGCATAACCATAGGATGTCTTTTTTGAACCAAAACCATTATATCCTTGGGGGCGGTTCCTGATTTTACTTTTTCCTGTATTTTATCTGCAATCAATGATATATACCCGTCAATATCAACATTATCGTTTTGTTTCGCAATCAATTTATTTATTTCTACAATACCTGTACCGTTTTTTCTGAAAACAGCATGATTGTTATTTACAAAACCAGTCTTGGATTTAACGTACTTATTTGAAAAGAAATAATCAACCGTATATAAAATCGAAGATAATGAACGAAAACTTTGTGCCAAAGGAACTTCTTGGATTGTTCGTAGATTGTTTTCAATTTGTTTTGCAATATCTGCACGACTGGTTGCAAAAGCATTGGCATCTGCCCCCATAAAACCATATATAGACTGTTTTGAATCACCTACAATAAATAAAGAACGCGCTTCTTCGATTTTATTTCCATCTGTAAAAAAGTCGCCTGTCAGCATTTTTAATACATCCCATTGTAATGGAGAGGTGTCCTGAGCCTCGTCCAGCAAAATATGCGTCAAAGACAAATCAAGTTGCGACAAAACCCACCCCATCGTTTTCGGGTCTGAAAATAAATTTCTGGTATATAATATTAAATCATCAAAATCCAGAACATTTTTTCTGCGTTTTAATTCAGCATACATTTTCGCAAACCCAGCCGACAAATCAAATAATGTCATTGTATCTGTGTATATTGTGCTGTTTACAAAAAATTCATGACATTTAAGAACACGTTCCAATTCCGGCAACAGTATTTCGTGTTTTGTTATATCTTTGCGTGGTGTTCCCGCGTCTGTTAAATAAACTTTTTTGTATTTTTCAAAATCAATTTGCTTGTTTATATATAATTTTGTTAGTTCTATCAATTTCAAAATATATTGCGCTGGCTTTTTCGTACTATCACGCACACCAGTTGCATAATCTATAATTTTTTGGGCATTTTCTGGCGTCAAATCACGTGCAACATAATTATCCAATTTTAAAAAATTTCTAATTCTATCAACAAAATATTCACGATATTTAACACTATCTTTGGCAATAAAAAAGTCTTTATATTGCGAACTTAAAATCTTTAACAAATCGCCCATATTATATTCAGACAAACGCTCAACAATTCTTGAAAAAGCACTTATAATTTTATCGTCTGCACATGTATTTATCATTCGTGAAAAAGTTTCTTGAAACATAACCCTTTGTTCTGCATCGGATATCAATGTCCAAGACGGAGATATATTTGCCTCTATCGGGAAACGATGTAAAATTTCTTCACAAAATCCATGAATTGTTTTTATTTTTAACATATCTGGGTTGTCTATAAATGTAAAGAATATAGAACGTGCATGCATAATATCGTTATCTGTGATATTTGGTGTCATAGCCACATCAGATAACGATACCCTTAATTGTTCATCTGTTTCAAATGCCCATTTACGCAACGCCTTTAATATTCTATTACGCATTTCCCCAGCCGCAGCATTTGTATATGTTAAACATAAAATTCCACTATTTGTTATATCATTACTGCGAAACAAAATACGCAACAATCTTTGGGTTAAAACACTAGTTTTGCCAGTCCCTGCATTTGCTTGAACCCAAATATTTTTAGACGGATTGGCTGCCTCGTTCTGTTCTGGGGAAAATTTTTTTTCTTTTTTTATTTCTGCCATTTATAACCCTTGCTTTATGTTTTTTATTTTAGTATATATTACGGTAAAGAGCAAGAATATTAAAAGAATTGTGGAGAGATAGATATGCAAACTATTCAAATATTATTGATTGTATTGGCTTTTTTGTTGTTTGTTGTGTTGGGGGTTTTGTTTTTTATTTCCAGAAAAACACAAAAAGTTATGCAATCTGTTTTAACTGTTATGACCCAACCAGACAAGACAAAAGTTCAAGATGCACAAAAGGTTTTATCCGCAGTGTTGGTTGATGAAATATCTAAAATTTCTGCACTGTTTCAAAATTTACACGAAACATTACAAAAGCAAATTGAATCTGCAAATGAATTAAAAAATACACTGACTACGCAAAATGATAATTTGGTACAAATTGCTGATAATGCAACACAAAGAATTACAAATATGTCGCAAAGATTGGAAAATACTGTTGGTACTTTGAACAATATCGTTGATTCTGAATCTTGGAAATACATAGAAACATCAACAGATAAGTTTTCCAAAACTGTTTCTGATATGCTATCAAAGATAGACGAAACAACTGGCAAAACCACAGAACAAATTACTTCTATTGATACGCAAATAAATTCTTGGATTGAAAACAGTGATAAATTAAACGAAAGTACAAAAAATGGTTTCGACACAAACGCACAACAAATACAATCTATCACATCTGATATCACGGCAATGCAAACCAAGTTAAACGAATTAAACAAAGATGTTGCAACCGGTTTTGATACAATAAAATCAAGTGCAGATAATTATGAATCTGTATTGAAAAATGAAGATTCTTTGATGAACGAACATATAAATAAATTAGACAATTATACCAAACAGGCAAAAAAGCAATTAACCAGCCAGATGAATATGCTAACCAATACTGCAAATGTTGTTGGGGGACAAGTAATGTTGGCAGAATCTTCGGTCGAAAGACAAATAAGAAAATTGACCGATACAGTTGAAAGTTTGATGAATTCTGCAACAACAACTGAAAAATCTGTCAGTGGTGTGGCAAGCGAATTAGCAAATTTAACAAACAGATTTAATTCTGAAATTAAAGAATTTGCAACAGCTAACGGAATTAAAAAAGTTACTCTTGATGTTGATGGAGCAAAGACCGATGAGCTCGTTGTTTCTGGATCCAAGTTTGCTAAACCAGCAGATCCAGTTAAAGAAGGATATTTCTTTGACGGATGGACAAAAGATGGTCAACCATTTGATTTCGATACAGAAATTACAACTAATATAGTTAAAATCCTAAAAGACAAAGGTTGTAAAATAGTTGT
>CALCGS010000063.1 GCA_937901165.1 uncultured Alphaproteobacteria bacterium | reverse complement strand
ACCAAACATTGGATGTATAACATGGTTTCTTGCCAAAAGTGTGGCGGATATGGTGGGGCAGATGCATGGACATATACGGGATGGACATGTTACCGTTGCGGCGGTTCTGGTATTGATCCCAACGGGTTAATTGAAAAAGAGTATACGCCAGAATATCGCGCAAAATTAGATGAACGCAATGCAATAAAACGCGAAAAGCATCATCAAGAAATTGTTGCACAAATGAAAAAAGAACTTGATGAAACATATCCAGATCATAAAATCTACATTGTTTTGGGCGATACATTTGAAATCAAAGATCGCATCAAAGCGGATGGCGGGCATTTCAACAACGTTCACAAATGGACATTTAACAAACCCGTTGATGGTTATGATTTGTTCGCGGTAGATCTGGAAGATGCATTTGAATTTTCCGATGATGGTTTGCCGATGTATGACAAGCCAAAACAAATTAATTTGCCGAAACCTAAAACAGAAAACGAATCCAATTGGATTGGTTCACCAAAAGAACGAATCAAATTAAAAGTAAAGGTGAAAAAACTTTTTGAATACGAAGTTCCAAACAGATTTGATCCGTGGGTAATTGAAAACATAACCATGTGTAATTTTATATTTGAAGATAAAAACGGAAACGTTCTGATGTGTAAAACCAATCCGCGTTTGAAATATAAAAGCATTGGAAAATACATGCAACCGAAAATTGGCGATGAATTAGAAATTAATGCAACCATCAAAGAACATTCCGAATATAGAGGAATAAAGCAAACCATCATTCAACGTGTGGTTGTTGAATGATTTTAATGGGGCGGGGGAACCCGCCCAGAAAGGATGATCCAAATGAAAATGACAATTTATGATTGGACAAAGAACCCAGAAATATTGAAGAATTTACCCGAAATATTGAAAGTATTGAAAGATCATTTAATTGTTGTTTGGACAGATCAAGATATTAAAATGCGTGATCATATGAATGAAGATCACGCCAAAATGAATCGTGATGAATTTGAAAATATCTGGGGAAAGAAAACATACGATTTCCGCAAATCAAGCAATCGCACAATTACCAAAAATATAATTCGTGCTGCTGAAAACTATGTTATTGGCATTGTGAACCGCATTGAAGAATTATGCGGAAAAATCATTGATTGTTCCCAATTAATTATCAAAGATTGTTCTATAAGTGGCATTGTTAAATGCGAAAACGGATTGGTAAAAATTAATACCATAATGTTTCCAAATTCATCCCGATTGCATCATAACGTAAAAATCGAAGCGGTTGAACCACAAGAAAAACCGCAAGAAAAACACGATTTGAATTATTGGTTGGATGTATTGGATAAAGCAATCGGAACCGATAATTTGATACTTTTGAAACGCGCCAAATCCGCGATCAAAGAAATTAAAGAATTGATGAAGGGGGAATCGAAAAGAAAATATTATAAAATGTCATTCATTTATTTAAAGAACTTTTTAAAGTCAAATTATAGGTGGGTTAATATGAAAGAATCAGCCAGATTTGAAAACGCAAAACGCGATTTCAATCAATTAGTTTGGTATTTAGGCATTGAATATTTAGAAATCACAGATGTTCCATATGAGGAAGATGAAAAAATTTGGAATATTCGCGATATGATAAGCGAAATTCAATTTGAATTGAATAAATATTTCAATCCAGATATGGAACAATACGCCGTGTTGCATGGCAATGGCGATGAAATAGATGTTCAAATTGCCAAAAACAATGTTGCAGCAATGCGAAAGTTCATCAACAAATACAAAAATCATGTCGATGGTTTGGTTTGTGTTCGTGAACATTGTTCAAAGTGGGATAATTAATTTATGAAAGTTAAAATTATTTGGAATTGTCTATATTCCGATGGTGAAAATTCGTGGCATGAAAACCGATTTCGTGTTTTAAACATTGATGATCCAGATCATGCCACGGATGCGATCATTGAAGATTACAAACAAAAAATCAGAAATTTCTTGTGTTGGTGGGTTGTGAAATTTGGATTTATCTACAAAAATATTATATTTTTTCTTGAACTGAATTATAGGCATCCTAAAAACCCGTTTTTTTCAGAATTTTTTCGAGATTCCCTTATATCATTCGGATAATCCCTCGGAAAC
>CALCGS010000062.1 GCA_937901165.1 uncultured Alphaproteobacteria bacterium | reverse complement strand
TCCCTGCTGTGCAGGATGACGGACATTGGCGCTTCCCGATACTATGGCACCGCCTCCCTCTCCAGCCTCATTGGAGAACAGTCCGGAAATTGCTCCTTCACGTGTCTTGTAGACATTACGGTTTGTCAAAAAGGAATAATCTTGCTGGCCATAGTAGTTAATCGTTGTCCAGTTTTTTAAATCCAGCTTTTTCATACGAATAGCCGGATAATTCTGGAACGAGAACAGAATAATCATTACATTAACCATAAATGAATGTTTTTTTGTTTCCTTCAATGTCTTTTCATTCCTTTTATTATTTTACGTTTTTAAATTTTAATTTCCCAGTCTGGAAATATATTTTTCTGCAGCAATAAATGATACTGATTGTGTTGCTAAATGTACCCAATTTTTTATTAAAAATGGTATTGCGGTGGTTGTTTTTTTGTTTTATGCTTAAAGCGATAAAAATAAAAGAAAGGATTATTATGTTAAAAAAGTTGGCTTTTGTTATGGTTTTGTTGGCTTTGCCGGTTAATGTTTTTGCGTCTAAAAATAAAAAAGATGAACCGGTTGTGCATTTGACGGATGAACAAATTTATGACGAATTAAAAAAATTTGCGTTGGTTTTTGAAACTGCACGTGATTCTTTTGTGGAAGAAGCCGATGAAAAGAAAATGTTAGAATCTGCGATGAATGCTATGTTGGCAGAATTGGACCCACATTCTTCGTATTTAAATGCTGACGATTTTAAGGATTTTAATGATAAATCCCAAGGGGAATTTGGTGGATTGGGAATTCAAATTACCAGTGATAAGGGGGCGGTACGTGTTATATCACCTATTGATGATACACCAGCACAAAAGGCGGGAATAAAGGCGGGTGATTATATTATTCGTATTGATGATGAACAGGTTTTTGATATGACATTAAATCAGGCTGTGAAAAAAATGAAAGGTAAACCTGGAACAAAGGTAAAATTAACCATAATATCAGAGGGACAGGAACCAAAAACACTGACATTAAAACGTGATATTATAAAGGTTGAATCTGTTAAATTTGAAGAAAAACGTTTGGCGGATGCCGATGAAAAAGCACCTGCGGTTGGGTATGTTCGTATATCTGATTTTGGTGCAACAACTGCCAAAGATTTGAAAAATGCGATTGAAAAATTAGAAAAGAAAAATGTTGTTGGCTATGTCGTTGATGTTAGAAATAATCCAGGTGGATATTTAACGGCTGCGATTGAAGTGTCCGATGCATTTTTGGATGAAGGCGAAATTGTTTCTACACGTGGGAAAAATAAAAATGATATTGAACATAATTTTGCAACCGAAGGTGATTTGGCAAATGGTAAACCTGTGGTTGTTTTAATAAATCATGGGTCTGCATCTGCATCGGAAATTGTTGCAGGGGCATTGCAGGATAATGGACGTGCGTTGGTTATGGGGTCGAAAAGTTTTGGTAAGGGTAGTGTGCAACAACAAAAACCTTTGGGGGATGGAACAGCAATACATATTACTATTGCACGTTATTATACTCCCAGTGGACGTTCAATTCAAAATGAAGGAATTACCCCAGATGTAGAGGTTTTGCAAAGTAAGATAGAAGTAATTGAAAAACGTGATAGCGAATATTCAGAAGCGTCTTTCAAAAATTCTTTGAAAAATGATGCGTCAAAAAAGAAAGATGAAAAAAAATCGGAAGAAGATGATGATAAAGAATTGACCGATGAAGAAAAAGATGCACAAGATTATCAGTTGCAACGCGGTATTGATATGGTGATTGCTATGTCTAAATTAAATATGACACCAGAGGAACGCAAGGCAGTTGTAGATGATGAAAATGCAGGAAAAGAAGAATCTAAAGATAAAAAATAAAAGTGGTTTGATTGGTGGTATAAATCAAAATAAAAAGTCGTGTGATGCGACTTTTTATTTTTCAAAAACATTTTTTATTTATTCTGCCAATGCTCCAACAGACATAGTTATACGTCTTATACCGGAACTGATAGATTTTTCTTTGTTGATTTTTG
>CALCGS010000061.1 GCA_937901165.1 uncultured Alphaproteobacteria bacterium | reverse complement strand
AACCAAGACGTGGTTTTGGTGATGGTGCAATTGTAAAATTGCGTGAAAGTGGCAAAAGTTTAATGGATGCGTTAAAGATAACTAAACTGTCCGCAAAACAACAAATTGCAGCATCTGAATTTTTATCTGCTTTTGATTTTGATTGGGCGTCGTTGGCCCCAAAAGATGCAGTGCAAAGTTTGTTGGAAAAATCTGGCTATATGAAAATGTGGCACGAATCTAAAGATGTTGATGCAAACGAAAGATTGGAACATATTCGAGAATTGATAAATACTGTAATTGCTAAATATGACACTTTGCCAGAGTTTCTTGAACATGCAGCATTGATGATGACCGATGACAACGATAACGAAAGTGATGATAAAAATGTGGTTAGTATTATGACTATTCATGCGGCCAAAGGGCTTGAATTTGATACTGTGTTTTTGCCAGCTTGGGAAGAAGGCGTTTTCCCAAATGAAAAAAAATCAGATGCAGATATCGAAGAAGAAAGACGACTTGCCTATGTTGCTATTACACGTGCGAAAACGCGCGCAATAATAACAAATGCAATGGTACGAACTGTGTTTGGACAGAGAATGTATCAAATGCCTTCGCGCTTTATAAATGAAATTGATAAACGTTTTATAAGTATGAACGGTAATCGATGCCAAGAACAAACACAATCAACACCACAAAAACCAAAAATTAAATCAGAATCTGTTGTTGGTAAAATGGTTGCTCATCGTGAAATGGGGACAGGGGTTGTTATTGCTGACAACGGGCAAACTTTGACTGTTGCTTTCAAAACACGTGGCATAAAAAACGTTGCACGTGATTTTGTAAAGTTTATTTGATATATCTATTTTGATTTACGCCATGCGGCAAATAATTTGCCAGCAAATCCTGTCGCATCTTTCCAGAGTGTTTTTGTAGTATCTTGTAATTGTTTGCCGAACGAATTATCAACGCTTCCACCGATTTGTTCAGTCAACTTTTCTGTTTTTCCTGTTAAATATAATATCAACGCACCACACAATATAATTGCCATTGCGGAACCAAGACTATAATTTATATTAGAATCAATTGATATGACGTTTGTTAATAATGTCGCACATATCGCAATTATTATAG
>CALCGS010000060.1 GCA_937901165.1 uncultured Alphaproteobacteria bacterium | reverse complement strand
CATTTTAGCGATAATATTCCTTATCTTTATAACTTTTTTTTATACCCCAAAATTTTTTCATCTTTCAAATAGTTTTCAACTACATACTCTTCACTTTTATTAATTCTTGAACAAATTTGATTTACATCACTATCACTTGCTCCATTCATGTTTGATTTAATAATCTTATTGATTAATTCTGGATTTGTTTTAAATTTTTCTAAAAGGACTTCAACTTTTTCTTTCAGTTTTTCAATCTTTTTTCTTATATTTGTGGTGCTGATTTCGTCATCGTCGTCTTCGCCCATTTCTTTTTGAATGGCACGCATTTTTTCTTGTAAAATAGCCTGTCTTTGACCGTTTTCCATTTGGTTTTGAACACGACGATTTATGTTTGCTTCTATTCTGTTTGTTTCAATCAGCAACATAAGTTGTTCAAGCAAAGTTATCAATTTTTCGCGCCAAGTATTCGTGGCGAGTATTTTAACCGCCGTATCTGTGTCGATGCCGACCATTTGAATAATACTATCGACAAAGGCAGGCAACGGATAATTTTGTATAACATTATACAACTTGTCCATTTTGATTTTTTTAGACGCAGATAAACTTTTCACGTTTTCGGCGATTTTATCACGCAAAGCCAATGTTTGTTCGAAATCAGAATCATCCAACAATTCCATTTTTTCTGTTTCGGCAGAAAACACGCCATTTTCAACAGAAATATCAGACAATTTAACAGTATATTCTGTTTTTATAATAACATGCATAGAATCATCTGGTAAATTTAATGTATGGATAATATTCCCAACTGTTGCGATATCATAAATATCATCGACATCTTCTGGATAATTCCAAGACTTTTGTGCAACCAATACGATTGGTTGACCAGATTTGGATGCGTTATTTATACATTCCACAGATGCAGGGACATCCAAATAAACAGGTATTGTTGAACCTGGGTGTACAACTAAATCACGAAGAGGTAAAATATAATTTTTCATAGCAAATTACATATAGTTAAAATTGTGATAAAATCAAGCCCTAAAAAATCCCCCAAAAACCAGGGGGATTTTTTACTTAAACCTTATACCCCGAACCAGGTATTAGCGACGGCGAAAACCGGCATTATGTTGTTGGTTTGCGTTTCCGCTGGTTGCACGCTTGGATAAATAACGTGCTGCAATCAACACCAACCATTCCAAAGATAACGCTGCCATAGCAGTCAATTTTGCATCAATTCCGGCATCCATAAAACCCAACACATAAACCAACTGGGCAATAAAAGAAATATATAAAATTCCAAAAACCCCGGTAAAAAATACTTTTTTAATTTTTCCAAACATAATTTGTCCTTTTTTTTTATAATCATAATATTTATGCCGGGATTTCTGGTGCCAGGTACCCGACAAACCCCGCAAAAGCTAAAACGGATAAACTAACAATTGCCAGTTGTATCCAACGCTATATTAAGCAGCCATTGCAAGGCGAACATTGTCGTTCGCAGCGATTCTATCGCCATTCAGTTTTTATTTAGTTTTTAACGACAACCATGTCGGATTCAATCTTTTGCCTTTACTTCGTCTGTCGAAACTATGTCAGCCCCAGCAAAATAATTCCCAAAAAACTATTTTGGTGGAGCTGTGGGGTACCGCCCCCCAGTCCAAAACGATTATTCTGCAAAGAATTCAGAATCATCACTGTTTATCACAGCAAAATCATTATAAATCTTTATAGTGGAAATTGCAAGTTTTTAAGTTTATAATAAGATACAAATACAACAAGGATTTAAAAATGAAATTCTTAGACAAGGCAAAAATACACATCAAAGCAGGTGATGGTGGCAATGGTGCTGCCAGTTTTCGTCGTGAAAAATACATTGAATTTGGTGGTCCAAATGGTGGCGATGGTGGTCGTGGT
>CALCGS010000059.1 GCA_937901165.1 uncultured Alphaproteobacteria bacterium | reverse complement strand
ATAATGTTGCAGTTAAAAAAGTATTTGATGAACTTGCACCAAAATATGCAGATAGAAATGGCGGTTATACAAATCGTACAACTACAAATCGTAGCGGTGTGTATAAAACACATACAGATTCTTATAGGACAACTGAAAAGCGTAAGTTCTTTTTGGCTAATCCTTTTTATCAACCATTACAGGGTGTGTTTGGTAGTGTGACAGGATTGGAAATAGCTAATAGTTCGTATAAAATGTTGTTTGATGCACCAACACCACTTATTTATGCTAATGGTGAAGGTGGTTTTGGACCTATTGTGTTTGATGGTATAAAAGGTAAGTGGAAATCTGATATTTTTTCTGTTAAAGAAGATATTAGTTTTGGAATTACAGATAGATTGGCATTGCAAATAATGGGACGCTATGATTCTTCAAAATATAAATTTACATGGAGTCAAGGTTTCGATGATGAAATGAAGGATTCTGGGTTGAATTTGTTTGGTATTGGATTGCAGGGAAGAATAGTTGATGAAGATAATTTTATCGCTATGATTTCTGGGTATTATGAACACCAAAAAGATATTTCAAATGATTTATTATTTGAAGCCAAGGCGGGATATAAAGTTTCAAGAACAACGTTATATGGTTTGGTGCGTGGTTGGTGGTTGAATTTAGAAAATGATTTTTATGGTAATGCTGTATCAGATGGCACAGAAAGCTTTTTGTTTGCATATGATACAGATGTAGATAGTGTTTTTGATTTTGAAGGTGGCTTGGGATTGTTTTCTGTTTTGTCAGAAGATTGGACATTTAATTTAGAGGCCGTATTTGGTAATTATGATTGGCATAATCAGGCAAGTGCAAGGGCGGAATTAGGTTTCCAACCAAATGATTGGTTCGCATTAACAGTATATGCAAGAACATCTTTGTATGATAGTGCTGATGGTAAAAAAATAAAGGGATATTATTATAATCCTGCGGCTTATGTTGATAATGGAATTGGTGGGTATGATGCTGTGACGGGATATGCACCGTTTGGTGATGTTAAATTAAGTGATTATAAAGAATGGAACGCAGGTGTTCGTGTTATGTTCAAATTCTAAAGAGGATAAGTTATGCGTTTTGTTTATGCGGGTTGTGTTTTGGCTTTGTCGGCTGTTTGTAATGCCGGTGCTGAAAATTTAGTGTATAATGATACGTCTGATCCGTTGTTTTTATTACGGGAAGATATGTTGTTATCTGAATCCAAAATTGTATTTGCACATTCTGATAATAATAATGCTTTATTGCGTTTGGGACAGGCCGTATCTTATGGTATAAATGATCGTTTTTCTGTTGGTATAAATGTACATTATCAATTTGATTTTGATGGAAGTCAGGATGGTTTTTCTAGTTTTGATTTAGGCGGGGTTTATAGACTGGATAATTGTATAGCAAATTCTTCTGATATAATATCTGATGTTTTGTTCGGATTTAAGTTTGGTGGGTCTTCTCATGTTCGTATGCCTTGGTTCGCAGATTCTACTTATTATGCTGGACTTAGATTTGGAAAACAATGGAATGGGGTTACATTATCTGGAACAGTAAAGTCAAGTTGGATTTTTGATGATAAATATGGAATGTCTTATATAGATTTTATACCAGAGGTTTATTTTAGATTGGTGCATGATTTGAAATTTGGGATTGGTGCAACAATTAGGGCGGCAACTAATGATTATTATAATCAAGAATGGATTGATTCAAAATTTGTTGCACAGTTTGGTAGAACGCAATATATCGCTTTGTTCGATTATGAATTTGAAAATAACGAAATTCAAATTGGGGCAAAATTAAATATTTTGTTTTAAAAAAATTGCATCATTTGGTGCAATTTTTAATTATTTTGTTTATTTATTTCTTGTCGTAGTTTATCCCAATATTCAACACGTTTCTTGATTTCGCGTTCAAAACCACGTTCAATAGGATTGTAAAATTTTTGTCTGGACATTTTTTCTGGAAAACAGTTTTGACCACTAAAACCTGTTTTTGTGTCTGGTTCATAGATATAACCCTGACCATAACCGATGTTTTGCATGAATTTTGTTGGTGCGTTTAGTATGTTTTTTGGGGGTGGTAAACTGCCACTGGATTTTGCAATGTCGTATGCTGCTTTTTGTGCACGGTAATTTGCAGTGCTTTTTGGTGCGGTTCCTAAATAAATTACAAGTTCGGTTAGGGCCAAATCGCCTTCTGGTGAGCCAAGTCGTTCGTATGCCTGCCATGCAGAAATAGCTATTTGTAATGCGTTCGGATCCGCCAAACCAACATCTTCAACGGCAAATCTGGTTAAACGTCTGAATAAATACATTGGATCTTGGCCGTTGGTCATCATACGTGCCGTCCAATATAGTGCTGCATCGGTATCACTGGCACGTAAAGATTTGTGTACGGCTGATATTAAATTATAATGCTCATCACCGTTTCTATCAGACATAGGGGCGCGTTTTTGTATGGCGTTATCTAAATCATCTGGGGTTAATTCATGGTTGAAATTTGCAGATATTAAATATTCTATGGTGTTTAGTAAAAATCTGGCATCGCCATCAGACATTTGTGCAAGATGAATTTTTGATTCGTGGCTTAGAGGTAATTTTTTTGATAAAAAATCTTCGGCACGTGATATAAGCGTCAGCAAATCCCCAGTATCTAAAGCAGTTAAAATGCCAATGTGGCAACGTGATAATAAAGCGTTGTTTAAATTAAAACTGGGGTTTTCGGTTGTTGCACCAATAAAAACAACAGTACCATCTTCAAGATATGGTAATAATGTGTCTTGTTGTGTTTTGTTAAAACGGTGAATTTCATCGATAAATAATAATGTATTTTGACCGATGCTTTTTTTCATTTTTGCAGCATCCATCGCTTTTTTTATGTCTGCTGTTCCAGAAAATACCGCAGACATAGCAACAAAATCCATATCAGTGGAATTGGCAAGCGCGCGTGCGATTGTTGTTTTTCCACATCCAGGGGGACCCCATAAAATCAAGTTTGATAATTTTTTGTTGTCAATCATTCTGCGTACCAGACCGGTTTCACCAAGTAATGTTTGTTGCCCAACAATATCTTCTATTTTTGTTGGTCGCATTAAATCAGATAAAGGTCTGGTATCTTGTTGCATAATACTTTTTTTCGTTTTTATTTGTGATATAATTGTATTAAATAAATTTAATTATAGCAAATTTTTAATGGTGATTTTTTGCTGTTAAAATTAAAACCAAGGTGGTTGATATGAAAGTCTATGTAAATGTAAATGATAAACGTTGGAATAAATATAAAATAGATTATTCTAAAATTGCCAATGCGGCGGTTTTGCCTGCATATAAGGAATCAGAGGTGTCGATTACATTGGTTGATGATGATGAAATACACGCGTTAAATCGTGAATATAGAAATATGGATAAACCAACAAATGTTTTGTCTTTTGAATTGGGGGATGATGTTTTGTTGGGTGATATTTTTATATCTTTGGATACAGTTGTAAGGGAAGCAAAGGAAGCAAACATAACCGTTGAAGAACATGTTGCACATTTGGTTGTGCATGGTGTTTTGCACGTTCAGGGTTATGACCATATAACGGATAAACAGGCACGTGTTATGGAAAGTAAAGAAATAAAGATATTGAAAAAACTAGGTATAAAAAATCCGTATAAAGATGAAATTGTAAGTGTGAAAATTGTGTGGTGGAAATATTTGCTATGTGCTGTGTTTGGTGGTGTTGCGTCTTTTGGATTTGCACCATTTAATATGTGGTGGTTGACTGTTTTTGGGATTGGAGCGATGTATTATTTGGTGACCCAGTATAAAAATATGTCGTTTAAGCAAGCGTGGTTTTTATCTATGCCGTTTGGTGCAATGTATTGTGTGTCTATGTTTTGGTGGGCGTTGCATTCTATTTATGTCGTTCCAGAATTGGAAAAGGCATTTGCTATTTGGACCGTGCCGGCAATATTGGGGTTGGGAATTGCGGGTGTGTTTATTTTTGCGTTGCCATTTGCTTTGATTCGTGCTGTGCGGATTAAAACCAGTGCATTGCCGTTTTTGTTTGGTGGTGTGTGTGCTTTGTTTTTATGGTTTAGGGAATGGATGCTAACAGGGTTTCCGTGGAATCCGGTTTCTAATATTTTGTTGAAATTTCCTTTGATTGCGAATTCTATGTCTGTGTGGGGGGCGTTGGGATTGTCTTTTGTTATTACAGGCGGTATCGCGGCGGTTATAGAATTGATTAGAAATTATAAAAAAATTATTTATTGGATTGCTGTTTTTGTGTTTTTTATTTTGTTTGGATTGGGGATGTTTTTTGGAAATGCTAATATACAGGATTCAAATGTTAAATCTAATAAAAATATACCGATGATTAGAATTGTTCAGCCGGCATTAAATCAATCTGTAAAAATGGCAAAAACAAGAAATGAAGCAATAGAAATTGCAAATAAAAAAATACAAGATTTGATTGATTTAACTGGAAATATAAATAATGTTGATTTGATTGTATATCCAGAAACAATGTATCCTTTTGTTGTTCTTGACGATGATGAAATACCAATTGCAAAACATTTGAATAAAACAATAGTTTTTGGTGCAAATACCTTTAAAAACAACAGAATGTATAACTCTATGGTTTTTGTAAATTCAAATGGTGAAATGGTTCATGTTTATGATAAATATCATTTGGTGCCGTTTGGGGAATATAAACCACTGGGAATTTTGCCAGCACCGGTTGATTTAGCCAAGGGCAAGGGCAGGGAAATAATAAAATTGAATTATAATGAAAAGGATAATGTTTTAATAGCACCGGCGGTTTGTTATGAAATTGTTTTTTCTGGGGCAGTTGCAAATGATGAAAATATAGATTTTATAATAAATATTACTAATGATAATTGGTTTGGAAAAACACCTGGGACTTTTCAACATTTGGATATGGTGCGAAGATATGCCATAGAATCAGGACTGGCTGTTGTAAGGGCGAATTATTCTGGAATTAGTGCGTTTGTTTCCCCAGATGGTAAGATTTTATCTATGTTGCCTGTTGGTAAACAAGGATTTGTCGATGGGCAGGTTTATGGTTCGCATATAACTTTGTATCGTGTTTTAGGGCCAGATTGGTTGATGTTGTGGATTGTGTTGTTTGTTGTGATATCTGTTTTTGTATTTTCTGTTGAAAATAAAAAAAGTTGACAAGCGATATTTTTTGTACTAGTATAAAAGGTATTGTTTTGAGAAAAGGGGGTTGTTATGGATAAGAAGTATTTAACAGTAAAACAATTGAGTGATATGTTTGTTGGTACAGAAAGGTATATGTCGCAAAAATTGGTAAAAATGTTGGAAATTAAAAAAATAAAAAAATATATGTGTCGTTTTAACAAAAAAGGTATATTTTTGGATTCGCAATATGTTGATTTATTTCAAAGTGTGGCTGGATTGGAAAAACGTATTGATGTTGAAGATAAAGGTAATGATTGGTTGTCTGCTGGGGATTTGCTACATGTTGTGCCTGTGGGGGTAATTCAAATTTCTGATTTGTTATATCGATTAAAAGATAATCCAAAAATGAAGGAAAAAATACAATTTAAACGTACTTCGAAAGGAAGATATGTTTCGTTGTGTCTAAGAAAAGATGGGTTAAAGCAATTTAAAAAAATATGTGAAAAGTGTTATAATTGTTCGTATGATTGGGGTGATGTTTCAAATGTTTCTGACGATCAAATGGATTTAATTGCTAATCGTTTGACAAGAAAATATAGTATGGAAAAAAATTGTCTAGAAGTACGAAAGGTTGATTCTTTGCTGTCGGAAATTGGAAGAATTCAAAGTCGATTGACAAATATTGAACGAGATGAACAAAGATAAGCGTTTATTTTTTTAATTCGTGTAGTATCCAGATTCTTATTGCGGATGATAAATTGCTGGATGCTGCACGATTTAAATCGATTGATGATATGATTGATGCAACAGAACGTTTTTGTTTTTTTGCAATGGTTTCTAGTTCTTGAATAAATTCTGGTTCAAGCGATACACTGGTAAGATGTCCAGATAGTGATATAGATAATTTTTTCATCATTTATAATTTTCCTATTATTAAACAATCGTATAAAGATTTTATTGGGTCATCGTATTTTTTTAAGACCTTTAGATTTGTATTGTTTAGCATATAGCATATCCCAAAAGAATCAAATGAAAACAAAAATAAATCGTTGCGACCAAATATAGTTTGGTTTTTTAATACACTTGATAAATTTTTATTTATTTCTATGATGTTTGGGATTGGAATGTGGTTGCCGTTTGGTAATTCTGATGGTCCAAATATGTATGCAGAACCTAAATTTATGCCGGATGTTTGTTTGTAAAAATCAATCATAAATGTTGGTAGTGCCGCGAATTGATTTTGTTGCAAGTGTATGTTTGTATATTCAATTGCTTTTTGATTGATTGGTCCCCATATTCTGGCACCTTTGGATTTTATTACAGAAAAAAATTCTTGTTGTGTCATTTTTTATGCCATTGTATTACTTGATTTTATTTGTGCAGCCATTTGTGCCAGACGGTCAGCAGTTGCGTTTCCACCGGTACCGCTGCTTATTGAATGAATAGGAATGTATATTTTTGTCGCTGGATTTGGAAGCCATATATTTTTGTTGTTTTTCTGTTCGATGATAAATCTATCAAGGTTTTGAGAGTGTGGAAATGTAGAACATAAAAACATATTGTCAATATCCAGTTGCCCCCCCCAATACAAAGGTATTTTTAATCGTATAGATGTGTTTGTAGGTAATGATTTTCCAGTGATTAAATTCATAAATTCTGTTTCAGATAGGGACATGAACGCAAGTTCTGTGCCGCATTCTGTCAGGGATTGCATAAAATCGTGTGTTAAATTTTTGTATTGTAAAAACCAATCGTCAGGAATTTTTGTCGGGATTGGTGTATAGTTTATTATCGGCATATCGCCCATGCCTAAATCATTTAAACGAGATTGGGCAATTTGTTCAGATATTTCCATTATAATTTCCCTATGTTTGTTAATACCGTACTTATAAATTGTGAAAACATTGGTAAATCATCTTCGTCTGAATTGTTTATGTTAGGTTTTTCAGATACATATTGTTCAAATTCGTTTATACTAGAAAATTGTAAAATATCTTGTGATTCAGTATCGCCAGTTTTAAAAATGATAAATGTGTTTATTGTGATAAAAGTATCTTCTAAAAATTCATTAAATATATCTGTAAATTTGGTTTGTAGTTCTGTAATATAGTCTAGGTCAGAATTTATTACGCCCAACCACATGGTTGCATCATATCCAAGAGATACGATGTATTTTTTATTTTTATAGGTTTGAATTGGTTGGTTTTGATATCCTGCATTTGATAATATTGATAAAATTTTATCAAGGTTTTGTTGTTCTTGTTGTTGGATGTTTTTTTGTGTTTCGATGTTTTTAATTTGATTTTGAATTGCAGATATGTTTACACCGCGTGGAATATTTAATCGTGGGGGTAAATATTTTTTTTCATGTGCCAAGATTTGCGGTTGTTCATAAATTGTGTCTTTATTTATTGTTTGTTCGTCTGTGTGTTTTGGGGTTTTGTATATAGATATGGTTATTATGTATAAACCAATTACTATTATAGATATGCAAATACATAAAGAAATATAGAAAAATATGTTTATGTTTTCACCAGATGCTTGAAGACTGGATAAGTATTGCCAGTGTTCGGCAGATAGTATGTTAAAGTTGAACGCTGTGTTTATAAAAAAACACATGCCGAGGGTTGATGCCAAGAACCATAAAACACCAAGTAAAGCAAAATTTATCTTTTCTTTTAATTTCATTTGTTTTAATTGTATCATATTTGTGGTAAAGTATAAAGTATTATGATTGATATAGAAAATATTTTTTTAGTTGAACCAGATATTTGTAAAACAGTATCGTTATATTTTGGCAGTATGGATGAAACTGATTTGGCTGGGGGAATTGATGTTTTGAATTCTAATGGGGTGAAAAATATATCTGTATTGCCGGAGGGGGTTAAAATTGTTTGGCCTTGGGTTGAAAAAAATGGTGTGAATATTTTTGCACGATTTTATATTTCTGATATTGATGATTCTTCGTTGGGTGAATTTGTTAAACAGGTAAATGTTGTTTTTAAACATGGGGCAACTGGTGTTCAAATATTTTTAAATGTTAAAAGTTTGGAAAAGTTTACGAATGTGATTAGTTCTGTGCGTGATGATTTGTTTTTTAATAAATTTTTGTCCGTTGGATTGGATGTTGATGAAATTGATACTGGTAATTATGAAACTGTGTTGAATAATTTGATTAAGTTGCGTGCAGATTCTTTGTTGTTGGTGCTATTAAAAGACACAAAAACCAAATCTGAATTTGTTGGCAGGGTTTATGGATTATTAAATGCCTGGAATACAGATTTTTCTGGTGCTTTGCATTTTATGGCACAAACAAATCCAGAACGATATATTCAATTTTATAGATTGGTAAATTCTTTGCAACCACAACTGGTAAAAAATATTCGTATGTTTTTGCCGTATTAAATTTTATTTGTTTTTTAGAATAAGGTATTTGGGTGCACTGGTATTTGCCTTGTTTTTTTGTTGATATCTGGTTTTTATTATTTCAAAATCCCCAGATTCCATGTGCATAGATGTTTTTTTTGCCTGGTCCATAATCCAATCAAAATATTCCCAATGGTCTGTTCCAATTATTATTTCACCGTTCGTGGACAATTTTGTTGTAAGCAGATTTAGAAAATCAGAATTTAATAAACGACGTTTTTCGTGTCGTGCCTTGGGCCAAGGGTCAGGATGCAATATCCATATTTGGTCGTATTTTATATTCGAATCGGCCAATAATTTACGAACATCATCCGGCCATATGCGTATATTGTTATATTCGGGTATAATTTCATTGTTTTCATTTGTTATCGCAGAAAGCAAAGCAGCAACCCCATTCATAAATGGTTCGGCACCTGTAATAATCGAATCGGGGTATGAAACAGATAAATCGCGTAAATGTTCGCCATTACCAAAACCGATTTCCAATATGTTTTTGCCGGCATTTTTTATGTTTTTTGGTGAAATGGCCGGTAAAACAGTTTCGATTAATAACTGTTTTCGGGCAGATAATTTTTTGCCATGACGGCGTCCAAATGTTCTTAGTTCTTGTTTTTCCATAATATTAGTATAAAATACAAATATTTATAAAACAAGGAAAACAAAATGCGTGATGGATTGTCAAAAGATTTAATAGAAAGAATTTTGGGTGGAAAACCCAAATATACATTGGATGAATTAGAAAATTTATTCCCAGCCAGAAATTTGCCAGATGGGGCTTTTGTTACGCGTTTTGCACCCAGTCCAACCGGATTTATGCATTTGGGGGGACTATATGGTGCGTTGATTGATTATAAATTGGCAAAACAATCCAATGGCGTGTTTATGTTGCGTATAGAAGATACAGATACCAAGCGCGAGGTTAAAGATGCAGTTCAAATTATAATAGATTCTTTGAAAAAGTTTGGTTTGAATTATAATAATGATGAAAAGTATGGGCCTTATTTCCAATCTCAAAGAAAAGATATTTATCACAGTGTTGTTGCGTATTTGTTGGAACAGGGTTTGGCATATCCTTGCTTTTTAAGTGCGCAAGATATGGAAAAAATCAGGGCAGAGCAGGCAAGTGCAGGTTTCCCAACTGGTATTTATGGTGAATTTGCAAGGGATAGAAATTTAACCAATGATGATATTGTTGCACATTTGGATAATGGCGAAGTACCATCGATTCGTTTGTATTCAAATGGAAATCCAGAACAAAGAATTTTTTGCAAGGATGCTGTGCGTGGGTCTATATCATTTCCAGAAAATAATGAAGATATTGTTTTAATAAAATCTAATGATGGGTTGCCGACATATCATTTTGCGCATTTGTGTGATGACCATTTTATGCGTACAACGCATGTTATTCGTGGTGAAGAATGGTTGTCTTCGTTGCCGTTACATGTTCAATTGTTTCGTATGATGGGCTGGACAGCACCATTGTACATTCATACATCAACAATTGATAAAATCGATTCGGAAACTGGTAAACAAAGAAAATTATCAAAACGTCATGACCCAGAGGCAAATGTTGCGTTTTTCTTGCGTGATGGGTGGCCAACAGATGCGGTAATTGATTATTTAGGAAATATTGCATCGTCTGGGTATGAAGAAGCAAAAAACAAGGGCGTGGTTAAAAACTTTTGGGAATATGAAACCAAACCCAAAAAAATCCCAATGTCGGGTGCATTATTTGATATGAAAAAATTGGAATGGTGGTCCAAAGAATTTATTGCGTCATTGTCGGTGCCGGAATTGGTAAATTATGTTGTTGATTGGGTACGTGATTATGGTGATGATGTTCATAAAATGCAGGTTGCAGATGTAAATTATTTAACATCTATATTGGCGATTGAACGCGATAACCCAAAACGTGTGCGTAAAGATTTTATTACTTGGCACCAAACATTGGGGGAAATTGCTTATTTTTATGATGATTTATATGTGAAAAATTCTGAATATGAATTTAATAAAACCGTATTGAATGATTTTTTATCTGTGTATGATGAAAATGACGACAAGGATACATGGTGGAATAAAATTGTTGAAATTGCGGAAAAAAATTCACTAAAAAATGGTGATGTCGCAATGAATTTGCGTGTTGCGTTGTCGGGGCGAACAAACACACCGGATTTGTATTCAATAATACGTGTTATGGGTGGTGCGCGTGTTCGCGACCGAATACAAAGTTTGTTGTAAATATGGTTTGTGTGTTTGGTAAAATTATGATATAATGAAAAAAAACAGGGAGAATGTTATGAAAAAAATTTTGGCAATGGTACTTGCTCTTGCAATGATTCTTGCAGGAACAGGATCAGCTATTGGCGTAGGACTTGCAGGTCAAGCAGCCGCTGGAGTAACTAGCGAATCTCCAGACAAGTTCTCAAAACTTTTAGTATTACAACTTTTACCAGGTACACA
>CALCGS010000058.1 GCA_937901165.1 uncultured Alphaproteobacteria bacterium | reverse complement strand
TGTTTATAGAAGTTTTCAGCAGTTTTTGAGCAAAGCCTTTGAAATATCAATCTTTATTCTTTGTATTTCAAGGGCTTTGCCCTATCTGCTTACCCGAATCATAGAGAATTCAGCCTTTTATGTCAAGACTATTATTTTTTATCCCAATTTTTTCATAAAAAATCATATTTAATGTGTTATTTTGCGATAATCTGTTATGAATTTAGGCCATTTACCATCCTTAACATCAGGCCATGAATTTCTAGTATTTTGTTCACATAAGACATATTCGCCATCTAAACCGCGTACATGAACCCGACGAAAATAATTTGGTGTTTGTGTTGCCAACAATAAAATAACACATACCCAGAATAAAATTTTCGTAAATTCCCATGGGGTTTTAAATTTTGTTGCATCAAATTTATCTTTTAATAAATTTTGATACAATCCCCATGCCCAAGCAAATATCAACATCATAAAACCAAACAACACCCCAATCATTAATGGTTTTGACAAATGTCTTAAAATATTTGCAACAGAATCCCAACCAGAACTTTCCACAGGACAAACATACAATCCTGTTGCAGCGAATTTTTCAGGTATATTAAACGATTGAACCTGACTGAACATATGTATATCAAATGAAGACATTATCACTATTGATGTTAATAATACCAAAGCAAATATCATTGATGGTTTCATATTTTTTCCTTCAAACTTTCCATTTTATTTTAACACATTTTATTCATAAAAAAAATATAAAATCTAATTGTAAAAATCTTTTATTAGTATATTATATTTCTAAATGACTTTTTATATTTAAGGAAACAAAAATGACATACAACGACATAAGAAAAGTATTTTTACAATATTTCGCAGAACATAATCATAAAATCGTACCTTCTGCTTCGTTAATTCCAAACGACCCAACCGTAATGTTCACCGTTGCCGGCATGGTTCCATGGAAGGATATTTTCCAAGGTAAAAAACAACCTGAATTTCCACGTGTTGCTGATGTACAAAAATGTATACGTGCCGGCGGAAAACATAACGATTTAGACGAAGTTGGTTTTGACGGTCGTCATCACACATTCTTTGAAATGTTGGGAAATTGGTCATTTGGTGATTATTTCAAACAAGAAGCCATTTCTATGTCTTGGGATTTATTAACAAATGTACTGAAACTTGACCCAAACAAATTACGCGTCACGACACATACTTCTGATGATGAAGCAACCGAATTATGGCGTAAAATTGCAAACAAAGAAGCAATCCGTTTGGGCGACAAAGATAATTGGTGGTCTGCTGGTGATACTGGACCTTGTGGACCATGCACTGAAATTTTCTATGATTTTGGCGACAACATCCAAGATGAAGATAACCGCTGGGTAGAAATATGGAACAATGTATTTATGCAATACGATCGTGATGCAAATGGCAATCTTACCGCTTTACCTAAAAAAAATGTTGATACAGGTGCTGGGTTGGAAAGATGGGCAGCTGTTTTACAAAACAAAACAGACAATTATGACACTGATTTATTTGTAAATCTTATCAATGCCACAGAAAGTATTGTCGGTGTAAAAAAGACCATTGAAAATCAAGCCTCTTTCAAAATAATTGCCGACCATTTACGTGCTGTGGGATTTGCGATTGCAGACGGCGTTATTCCTTCAAATGTTGATAGGGGTTATGTAATTCGCAGAATTTTAAGACGTGCAATGCGACATGGACAAATATTGGGATATAAAGGTGCATTGCTATCTAAATTATATCCTGCTTTGGTGACAGAAATGGGTCAATGTTATCCAGAACTGGCAACCGAACAAAATCACGTAATTGAAATTTTGCAAAATGAAGAAAACGCTTTTGCAGATATGTTGCAAAATGGATTAAAATTATTAGATTCTGAATTACCAAAAGTATCCAATGGTATTTTACCTGGGGAAATCGCTTTCAAATTATTTGACACTTATGGCTTTCCTTTGGATTTAACACAAATGATTTTGCGTGAAAAAAATATAAATGTTGATGTCGATGGATTTAATAAATCTATGCAAGAACAAAAAGAAAGAAGTCGTGCGGACACCAAAGGAACACGCGTACTATGGGAATCAAAATCCGAATTAAAACCAACCATAGATTCATGCAAATACAATCCTGATGACGATATGGATTCTGTTGTATTAGCAATATTAAAAGACGGTGAATTTGTTGAATCCGCCGAATCTGGTGATAATGTGGAAATTGCTTTAGATAAAACTAATTTTTATGGAACCCAGGGCGGTCAAGTCGGTGATAGTGGCGAAATAAAAATCAATGGCACAACAGTTATGACAGTATCAGAGGCTAGCAAATCTGGTAATACGGTTATTCACAAAGGTACCTTAAACGAAAAACTTTCCGTTGGTGATACTGTAAAAACTGTAATAAATAAAAACACCCGTACACAAACAGCACGTGCACATACCGCAACACATTTATTACAGGCGGCACTACGTAAGGTATTAAATACAGATGTTGAACAACGTGGTTCCAAAGTTTCGCCTGATTCTGTGCGTTTTGATTTTTCATTTGGACGTGCAATGACCGAAGAAGAAAAAAATCAGGTTGAATCTCTTGTTAATCAATGGATTAACGAATCTTTACCTGTAAAACACGAAGAAATGGATATTGAATCGGCAAAAAAACGCGGTGCTATGGCACTATTTGGTGAAAAATATGGTAATGTCGTTAAAGTCATAACTGCCGGTGATGTTTCCTGTGAATTATGCGGTGGCACACACGTATATAACACAAACGAAATTATCAAAGCAAAAATCAACAAAGAAAAATCTATCAGTTCTGGAATACGTCGTATAACAATGTCTGTTGGAACATTGGCAGAATAATGTTATGAAGCAATTAAACGATAAAGATATTGTTATCAATGATTCAAATGCTTCTGCCACTTCTTCTGGTTCCATGAGTGCGTCTGGTCTGTGAAGAAGGAGGTAATCAAGCTGGTCTGCCTGAAGGCGAGACAGATTGCCTTCTACTGCTTTGATAATGTAGTCTTTTGAAAAATCATAATATATTGATCAAATCCTTGTCATCTAAAACCGGTGGTAGGGAGTACATTAGACTCGCTGTCAAGACTGTAGAAGAAAATAATAGGATTGTGGAAGGTCTAAAGGAGTATTTTAGTAAACTATAGGATGGCGGTTTGATATAAACGATATGCTATCCATTGATATAAAAGAAAGAGGAAATAATATGAAAAAATTAGCAAGTGTTTCAAAATTTTGTGT
>CALCGS010000057.1 GCA_937901165.1 uncultured Alphaproteobacteria bacterium | reverse complement strand
ATTATTACGGTTAATGCCCTCAAAGAAGGTTGGGATTGTCCTTTTGCTTATATCCTAGCTTCATTGGCAAACAGAACATCAGAAGTAGATGTAGAACAAATAATTGGAAGAATATTACGTCAACCTCATACTACCAAGCATTCTTTTGAACTACTGAACCTTTGTTATGTGTTTACATCATCTGCTGATTTTTGTAAACAAGTTCTTGAAAAATCAGGTATTGTTTTCATAATCAACTATAATGACAAAGTATCTTTTACATTATTTTGAACATATTCATCTTCGCTATTATAATACGGCCAATTTCCATCAGCCAATTCCTTTAATGCAGTCAAAGGCTGATTCAAACGTGCACGATAAAGCCACAAATTAGACATTACTCGTTTTATATAATTACGTGTTTCATATGCTGGAAAACTTTCTATATATAACAAAGGGTCATAAGTATTAAAAGACTTTTCAAATTTTGCAACATTACCAATACCCGCATTATAAGCCGCCAACATTTTTATAATATTATTATTTATTACCGGCTGAGATAACAAATCCACAATATACTGTTGTCCTAAAAACATATTATGTTCAGGTTTTGATAAATCCATTTCAGATAATTTAACTTTATTTTTTTTAGCAACCAATTTTGCGGTTCCTGGCATCAACTGCATAATTCCATTTGCCCCAGCACCAGATTTAGCATTTGTCTTAAATCCACTTTCTTGCTTTGTAATTGCAAATAACAACGCCCTATCAATTGACCACCCCCCCATAGGTTCCCAATCAGGCAAAGGATATTGGGCAGAATAAATAATATCATTATCAATTTCCATAATCCCCCTATCACGTACCACCCCAACAATTTGAATAGATATACGTGGTAATGCAAACGCAGTTGCCACAGAATTTATTGCATGCAAAGTTCTATCACTTGCTTGTTTTGTTATCATATATTTCAAATATTGTTCCGCACGCTGTGGTTGTCCAATTTGCAACAAAGCCAACGCAACCCGTCCATACGCAGATTCACGCAATTCATCCAAATCATCATCTGAACAATCTTGTTCAAAAAATTCATACTCTGGCGTACGCCCCAACATAGTCGCAGATAATGCGCCATAAAAAGCCATTGGATATTCCGCACCAATTTTCCAATACTTTTTGGCATTATCCGTATCATCATTTGCATCCGCCGCACGCCCGGCCCAAAAAGCCGCTTCTACTTTACGTGCATCATTTATTTGTTTCAAATCTAAAATTCGACTAAAATATTTTTCACTTTCATCAAATTTATTTTCCTTGTAATACAATAATCCCATTGTCCACAAACCATATTCACTATCCGCATCAGATGCAACAAACCCCCATTTTTTTGCCAATTCTAATTCACCATTTGTATAATAAATATAAGACAAACGTCCCGCCAAACGCCCATAATCAGCACTTGACAACTTCTTTTTAAAATCCTTTTTTTCTAATATCAATCGTGCCCTTTTTGTACTCCCACTCCTAATTGCTTTTTTAAAAGCATTTATTTCTTTATCAACCGCACTAGAATATTTTTTAGCAGTCCACGTTTCAGACTGTGCCTGTTCCCCAGAAGTATTCACAATAAAAGATACAGGTAATTTTGCAGCACGCGTTTTAACTTTTTTAATTTTGCCTAATTTTTCCATACGTTCTGCCCCGGGCATATTATAATATTTTTCCATCCACGCAACGACTTCCCTGCCCGGTGTATGATAAGTTTTTGATGTATAACGTTGTAATAAAACTTCACCCATTAATACATCATCATGAATTTTTGCATCTAATTTTTTAGCAGAATCTATTTTTTCTTTATCTTGCAATAAAAACATTTGGGTATAAATTTCCACATCATTATCATCCAACACATCAATATCCGGCGTTGCAAACGAAACGCACGGAACAAAAAACAAAAACAGATATAAAAATATTTTTTTCATCATATTTATTTTTTATTTAAAACAAAGTTGTCTTAGAATGTTCGGCAACAACATCATTATCATCTGCCGGAATCTGGTCTATAATTTTCTTAAAATCAGATATTTTTGAAAACTTACGATAAACCGACACGAACCGAACAAACGCGATTGGGTCCAAATTTAACAAAGAATCTGAAACCATTTGTCCAACCACAGCACTTGATACAACATCATCACTACTCTCCGTTTCTAATCTCCTGTAAATAGATGTCACAACCTTTTCAATTTGTTCATCACTAACATCGCGATTACGGCACGCCAATAATATACTTCTCCGCAATTTTTCCCTATCAAAAGGTTCCGTTTTGCCATTACTCTTGGTCACCATTAAATCACGCATCTGTACCCGTTCCACCGTTGTAAAACGTGCACCACATTGATTACAAACCCTGCGACGGCGAATAATCGCGTCTTCTATATCGGGTCGCGAATCCATAACACGACTATCACTAGAATTACAGTAAGGACATCTCATTTCAAAAATATAATTTAGCAACGAAAAATCAATCTGTAAAGCATAATTTTTTTAACCGATATACCAAAAAAATAATTTTTTTATAAAAATCAAGCAATTTATTTACATATATCGCATTTCAGAGCAAAAAAAACACCCAAATTTATGATATAATTAAACCAAACAAACAAAAAAAAACGAGAGAGAAGATGGATAAATACCTAAACAAGATTTTATGTGGTGATTGTATTGAAATGATGAAAAATATTCCAGATGCATCTGTTGATGCAATATTTGCGGATTCACCATATAATTTACAACTAGGTAAAAAAACTTTATACCGTCCCGAAGATCAAACTGCGGCACGTGCTGTACGTGATTCATGGGATTATTTTGAATCACCTGCTGCATACGATAAATTTACCCAAGACTGGTTACGTGAATGTAAAAGAATTCTCAAACCAGATGGTTCTTTTTGGACAATTGGGACATATCATAACATATTCAAAATCGGTTCTATTATGCAAGACATAGGTTTTTGGATTTTAAATGACATTGTATGGGTTAAAACAAATCCTATGCCTAATTTTCGTGGAACGCGTTTTACTAATGCCCACGAAACATTGATATGGGCAACACCACAAAAAACAGGTAAATATACATTTAATTATGAAACTATGAAAAAATTAAACGGTGGCAAGCAAATGCGTTCAAATTGGAACATTGATATATGCCTTGGACACGAACGTATCAAAGACGAAA
>CALCGS010000056.1 GCA_937901165.1 uncultured Alphaproteobacteria bacterium | reverse complement strand
CTCAGAGAATTATGATTGCAAGACAGGGAAATCTTGGTTACAAGAAACTGTCAATTTCTTTTTCGCTCTAGTGAAAGCAACATATGCTAGACGTCTTTCTTCCTCAATACCTTTTCTTGATTCTAATACTGCTTTTTGTGAAGGGAAAATCGATTCGCAAAAGCCATATACATATACATAATCAAATTCGTGCGTTGGGTTGTGGACGAACAAAGATAAATGGCGTAGATGTTAAAGTTTTAGAGACGAGAATGCAAAATGGCAATTTAGAAATTGTCAAAATTCAACCATCAGGCAAAAATCCAATGGACTGGAAAAGTTTCTTGAACGGTTTGCATGGTGCACAAATTAAATATGGAGAATAAACATGAAAGATGGAAAGTTTTTTTGTAATACAGGTAATGCGTATGTTATACCAAACAATTACAATCATCATGTAAATAGTGAAAAAGATTGTATTCATTTTATTTGTGATAATATGTCTATTTGTCTGCATTGTGTCCAGTGTACTGTAAGTTCCAAGACAAGATAGTCAAAGGAGTTTTTTTATGTCATTGGTCAATTTTGTCAAAGAAGAAAAAGTAGATTTAAAAAACAACCATAATTATAAGTATTTTACAGCTAACCAAACTGGTGTTTTTTGTAAGAATTGTATTTTTTTTGGTTGCCGCAAAAATAATGCGGACCATTTGTGTGCAGAGAATATGCATCAAATAGCAAAAGTTTGGGGATCCGATGCTTGTGATGCGCATAAACCAAGTTCAAAATGGTACAATCAAATAAATCCAATAAAAAAATTGATATTGTGGACATATGGATTCAAATTCATAAACAGATAAATGCCTCGTTATAAAATAAATCTTGAATATGATGGAACGGATTTAATTGGCTGGCAACAAAATGCCGACGGTTTGTCTGTACAGTCTCTTTTGCAAGATGCGATCTTCAAATTTTGTGGTGAAAAAACGGCAGTGTATAGTGCAGGTCGCACAGACGCTGGTGTTCATGCTCTGTCTATGACAGCACATTTTGATTTGGAAAAAGATGTCGATGCACAAACTGTTATGCGGGCAATGAATTTTTATTTGATAAATGGCCCTGTAAGTGTTTTATCTTGTGTGCGTGTTAGCGATGATTTTCATGCAAGATTTTCGTGTATAAAAAGACATTATAAATATATCGTGTTAAATCGTGGGGCACCGGTTGTTTTACAAAAAAATCGTGTTTGGTGGGTGCCACAAAAATTAGACATAGATGCCATGAAAAACGCTGCACAAAAATTGATAGGAAAACACGATTTTACTTCTTTTAGAAGTGTTCAATGTCAATCTAAATCGCCAATTAAAACGTTGGATTCATGCAGTATCACAAAAAATGGAGATGAAATAATTTTTGAATTTTCTGCGCGTTCTTTTTTACATCACCAGGTTCGGAATATG
>CALCGS010000055.1 GCA_937901165.1 uncultured Alphaproteobacteria bacterium | reverse complement strand
ACCATAGCCAAAATTGTAGAAACACTGGTCATGATTGTTCTGTATAACATTTCATTCACAGATAAATCTATCAGGTCATTCATTGGCATTTTATGATATTTTTTGATGTTTTCATCTATTCTGTCATAGTTCACAACTTTATCATTTACAGAATATCCAACACCCATCAAAATAACAGCAATCGCAGTTTGATTGAATTCTAATCCTGCAATAGAAAAGAAACCAAACATTAAAATCAAGTCAAACACCAATGATACAAAAGAACCAACAGCATAACCACCACGATAACGAACCCAAATATATACAGCCATCATAATAAATGAAACTAATATAGCCAAAACACCGCCACGTATCAATTCACTTCCAATTTTTGGTCCAACAACTTGAACCTGAGAATAAGTCACACGGTCACCAAGGATATTTTTAATTTCACTTACACGTTGATTTTGTTGTTCGTCTGTTGCACCTTTGACCAAGCCAACGCGCAATAACACAGCATTACTATCAACAGATTGCAATTCTGGATTAAACGCTGCTAAATCATGACGCATCTTATCAACAGTATAATCTGCGACTACTGGTTTAACCTCCATAGATATACCACCCGAAAAGTCGATACCATAATTAAAACCTTTGAAAACGATAGACAATATAGATAAAACAATACAAATTATTGATATCCAATATGATAATTTACGATATTTCATAAAATGCAATTTCATAACTTTCCCCTTTGCATATTCTTTATATTATTATTTGTTTTTGTTATGTATATAACCAATTTTTTTGTTCTTGCCATTCATATACCAATCAACAAAAACACGTGTCAGCAACAAGCATGTAAACAATGTTGTTATAACACCGATTGACAACGTCACAGCAAAACCACGAATTGGACCTGCCCCAAATTGGAACAAAATCAACGCACAAATTAAATTAGTTAATTCACCGTCCATAACAGTCTTTGTAGAACGAACAAAACCATAATCTACTGCACGCAAAGATGGAACACCTTCACGTATTTCATCACGAATTCTTTCAAATGGCAATATGTTAGCATCCACAGCCATACCCAAAGTCAATACGATACCAGCAATTC
>CALCGS010000054.1 GCA_937901165.1 uncultured Alphaproteobacteria bacterium | reverse complement strand
AAAACACACCACAAGGGTATGTTTTTTATTTTAACTGGTTGCGGGGAATGGATTTTCCTCGGCATAAATGCCTGCGGGCAAATTTGTAGTTGCTTGAACTTCGCTGTTGCTTGTTCTCGCATACAAATTTTGAACCAAGCAACATACGTTGCATTGTCAAACCAATCGACCACGACAAATTAAACAAAAAACACACCAAACGCGGTGTATTTTTCGTTTAACTGGTTGCGGGGAATGGATTTGCATGGGTGCGACCTTGAAAATTTTGCCGATGGCAAACCGGCATACATCCGTCTGCCTATTTTCTGCGGTTGAACCACTTTTACCGTGGTTCAAATCCAACATAACATACATATAAAATAAAAAAACACACCACAAGGGTATGTTTTTTATTTTAACTGGTTGCGGGGAATGGATTTGAACCACTGACCTTCAGGTTATGAGCCTGACGAGCTACCGGACTGCTCTACCCCGCGATAATGGTTTTTAGTATAGCACTTTTTTAATTCGTTGTCAATAAAAATCTTGTTTATCCTTTGGCTTGAATTATTTTTTCTTTGTTGCTAGAATCTGAATTGATTTTAGGTGAGATTATGGCAAGAAGTAAATTTCGTAAATTTGTTTTAGATCCTGTGTTGGGATGGGGACCATTACAATGGTTTTTCGCTTTTTGGGTCGCTTTGATTATTTATTTGGTGTTTTTTACGTGTTGCACGCATGTACAAAATAAGCAAATTTTAAAAGAATATCGAAAAAAACCTGCTGTTATCGTGTTTTGGCATGGTCGGACTATGATGTTGTCACCAATCATGAAAATGTATAGAATGCGTACTTGTGCAGTTGCATCCAGACATAAAGATGGACGGTTGATGGCAAAAATTCAATGGTTTTTTGGAGCAAAGGCTATTTTCGGTAGTTCAACCGAAGGTGGGGTTCAGGTTTTGCGTTTGGGGGTTAAGGTTTTAAGGGATAAAAAAAGGGCAATTATTATGTCGCCTGATGGACCAAGTGGGCCATCACTTCGTGTGCAAAGTGGGGCAATTTATTTTGCAAAAATGACTGGTGTGCCGATTATTCCAATTAGTTTTTCTTCGTCTAAATCTTGGTTCCAATCAAGGTGGGATAGATATTTGGTGACACTTCCTTTTTCTAAAATTATTTGCAAGGTTGGACAGCCTATCTTTGTTGATTCAAAAATAAAAGGTCGGGATTTTGAAAATGTGAGAAAGTATGTTGAAGATATTATGGTCAAACAGGTTAGAGATAATGATAAAGCCTTTAATTTAATGGAAGTCGAACAGGATATGACAGGGGCCGAATTTAAAAAAAGAATGCGTGAAGAACGTATGAAATTAAAAAAGAGTAAATAAAATTATGAAAACTCCGTATTGGTTTTTACGAAAGTCAGTTGTTGCTTTTTTATTGTGGCCTTTTTCTTGGGGATATTTTTTAGGTTCAAGAGTTGTGTTTAATTTTCGTAAGTTTGGGCAAATAAAATCAAGACGTAAAATCGTGTGTGTTGGTAATATTCTGGCGGGTGGGGTTGGAAAAACACCTATTGTTCGACAAATTGCAAAGTTTCTGGATGCTCCTGTGGTTATGCGGGGATATAAAAAAACAGAAAATACAAATGGTATCGGTGATGAAGCGTTAATGTTGGCAAATGATGGTTTGTTGGTGCATACCGGTGATAGAAAAAGCAATGTTATTTTGTTAAATAAGCAATCAAAAGATAATTCGCCTGTTGTTATGGATGATGGATTACAAAATCCAAAAATAAAAAAAGATGTTTCTGTTGTTGTGTTTGATGAAAATATTGGTGTTGGAAATGGTTTTTTGTTGCCTGCGGGGCCGTTGCGTGAAAGATTAAAAACTGTGCAAAATGCGGATGCTATTATTATTATTAAATCAAATAATAAAAATGCAAAAAAATTAGAGTTGCCTGATAATGTTCCTGTGTTTTATGCGGAAAATAAAACTGTGTCGCCTTATTCACAAAAACAAAAATTGGTTGCGTTTGCGGGAATTGGATATCCAAAAAAATTTTTTGATTCTTTGAATAATGTTGTTTATAAAAAGGCTTTTTCGGACCATTATCAATATAAAGATGAAGATATTTTACATTTAATCAAAGTTGCTGATAAAAAGGGTGCTAAACCTGTGACAACTGAAAAAGATTGGGTCAGATTAAATCCTGAATTTCAAAAAGATATTAAATTTGCAAAGTTGGAAACAAATATTGATAAAGAGTTCTTTGTTTGGTTAAAGGATAAATTAAATGACAACATTAAAAAATGAAGTTGAATTTGCTGGTGTCGGAATTCATAGCGGTAAACCTGTTAAAATGGTTGTAAAACCTTCAAAAGAAAATGGTATATTTTTTTATCGTGTTGATGTTGATAAAAAATTTCCTATCAGTGCGTTGTATAATAATGTGTCTGATACAAAAATGCGAAATACAACTATCGGTGAAATAAATGGGGCGCATGTACAAACTATTGAACATTTAATGGCGGCTTTGTTTATTGCAGGTATTGATAGTGCGGTTATATATATAAATGGACCTGAAACACCTATATTAGATGGTAGTGCATCTGTGTTTTATGAAAAATTTGTCGATGCAGGAATTACCAAAGGTAAATTAAAAAAAATCATTGTTAAAAGACCTGTGATTGTTAAAGCATCACAAGTGCGTAAAGCATTGCCACTGTGTCAAAGATTAAAATGGTGGTTTTTAGATTTAATTGCGGGTAAGAAAAATGACGGTTTTGTTGAGTTAAAACCTAATGATGGGGGGTTAAATATTTTTGCCACCTTGATTTATAAAGAAAAAATTATAGGTGAACAGAGTTTTGGTTATTTTTTTGATGAATCTAAAAAGTCAAAGGATGTTTTTGTAAATGATGTCGCAAAGGCTAGGACTTTTGGTAAATATTCTGAATGGGAATATTTGAAAAAGCACAATATGGCACGTGGTGCAAATGAAAATAATGTTATCGCTTTGAATAATACTGGGGATGGGGTGTTAAATTATTTAATATATCCTGATGAATTTGTTAGACATAAAGTTATTGATGCGCTGGGTGATATGTTTACAAGTGGCGGATTTATAAATGCTGATTTGGTTTCTTATAAAGGAAGTCATGCGTTGAATAATTTGTTGTTACGGAATTTATTTAGTAATCCTGAAAATTACGAAATTATCGATTAAATAAAAAAAAGGAGAAAAAGATGAAAAAAGCATTTTGTTTAGTTGCAGGACTTGTTTGTATGGCGGGATGTACAAGTATTAATAATGAAAATGGTAGTGAATTTTTAGTACAATTAAAATCTGAACCAACTAGTAATTGTGAATTTTTGTATAAAATAACAACTGATGCATCTGTGTATAGCCAAGAAGATGCTGTACGTATGATGGAAAATAAAATAATAGAACAAGAAAATCCTGGAAATGCTTATTTAATTGTTTCAAATCAAACAAAACAAAATGATTGGGTTATGTTCGGACCAGAGTATAAATATATTTTGGTAGCCAAGGTTTTTGATTGTAAAAATTTTTAAGTAAAAAAAACACATTTTTTAATGTGTTTTTTTTATTATGTATTTGCCAAAGTTTATATTTTTTTGTTATAATGTAAAAAGTGTAGGAGAGATTGTTTCGTGTTTGGTTATGTTATAACTGTTAAAAAAAGAAAATTTGCAACAGGTTTACTTTGGCAACCTGTGGCTGCTGGCTATACTTCACGCAGTTATTCACGTACGTTATCTAAAAATGTAAATAAAAAATATAACCTATATACAGAATACCGTTCTATTGTTGGGGTTGGTTCTAAGAGTTTTGGACATAGAAATGGGATGATGGTTGCGGCTGTGCAAGTTATGAATTCTTTGTCCGAATATTCTGCATTTTTATCTGCGTTCGATTTGGGTGATGGTTTTTATATTGTTGCGGTGCGTAATGGCGTCGTTTTAATGGATAAAGTTTTTGAAACAGAAACAAGTGCACGTACAGAATATTCTAAGATGGCAGAATTGCCTGATTGGGGGGCTTTTATTGCACCAAGTAAGTGGGCAATGCCACGTGCAGTCGAAAGAGATTTATACAGTTTATTGGTTAATGCAAATAAAATCGTTTTAAAACCAATTAGTAGATTAGATTTTGGTATTGTTCCTTTGTTGGTGTTGTGTGCTTTTTTGTTTGCGATTTATTATTTTTTTAGCGAACCAATTGATAAAATGAAAAATACTAAAAAGTTTGATGGTGTTGACCCACAGTTGATTCAAGAATATAAACAAAAAATAGAATTAAAAAATAAAGAATTGGATAAACAATATGATATACAAAGGACGGCAGAAGTTAAACCTTTGGTTATGCCTTATTCTGTGTTGCCCGATCCACAAGAACGTGCAATTTTATGTTATAAAGCAATTGGGTTGTTGATGCAACCTGTGTTGGGGTGGAATCAAGTAAGTGCAAGTTGTGAAAAAGATACGGCAGTTGTTCAATTTAATAGAAGTTTTGGTACTGTTGGTGATTTTTATAACGTGGCTGGAAATTTAATGCCAGGTGGTTCTGTTCAAGAAGTTAGTGAAAATGTTTTAAATGTTAGTGTCAGTTTACCAAAATTGAAATTATATGAATCACAAGATGAAAAAAATCCTGATGATATTGTTCGTTCTGTTGTGACATTATTTCAAAAAATAAAAACATCTGTGGATACGAAAATTGTTATTGATACAATCACAAATGGTGTTGATAGTGTTGATATTCCTGTAATTGAAGTTGGTGCAAGTTCAAAGTTGATACCAATGCAATTTATGGAAATATTTGGTGATTTTGATGGTGTTTATATGACGCGTTGTACTTGGAATACAGTAAAAAGAATTTGGAACTATGAGGTGATAATCTATGCAAAATAAAAATAAATTTTTAGTGATGTTGGTGTCTTGTTTTTTGTTTGTTTTGTGTTTTCAAACAAATTATGCAGTTGCGGATGCTGAAATGTATGATGAATCTGTTCAAGATATTATTGATGATAATTCTTTTCAAGAATTTGAAGATGAAGAATTTGATGAAATGTCTGCAAATGCGGTTGATGCGTATGATGTCGATGGGTCTGTGTTTCAACAGATTACTATTTTGGAACAAGAAAAGGTTTTGATGCAGTTGGAAAAAGAACGTGCACAACTTGATTTAGAATTGGATAAATTGGCAGCAGAAAAAATAAAATTACAAATGGAAATTGATGCTTTGTCTGGACGTGCAGAACATGAACAAATGCAACTGGAAAATGAAAAAGCAAAGTTAGAAGCAGAAACACAAAAGTTAGAAAAAGAAAAGGAAAGATTACAAAATTCATCTTTTGAAGAAGAAATTGCACCCGTTAAAACAGAAAAAAAACCACAACAAACATCTGATATTTCTTCAAAATATAAACTTGTAAATATTATTGGTGCGGGTGATCAATTACAGGCAAGTTTGTCTGATTTGAAAACAGGACAAACAAAAAAAATTACGGTTGGAAAAGAATTAGATGGATTTTTAATTAAATCTATATCTTTGGATGATGGGGTTACTTTTGTTAAAGACGGTGAAGAACAAACTTTAAATATTTCTGGTCGGTAATTTTATAAAATGGCAAAAGAAGAAAATAAAATTTTAGAACAAAAATCACGTGCATTAAAACCATCTGTGCCGACAGGAATGGAAAATTCCGAAATAAAAGATATTATTGATTTTTTATTCGCAAATGGTAATAGATTGTTGACGGCACCTGGGGCATCTATGGAATTGTCCAAGGATATGCAAAGTTTGGTCGCCTTTTTTTCAGGCGGTGAAATTATTATATCACGTACACATAAATTTGATGGTCGGGTTTTGTCTTTTTTAGATTTATTAAAACAACGGGATTTGTATACAAGGGAACCTTTTTATTCTGATTTGGGTTTGGTTTCTGCTATTTATAAAACATATGAATCAAGATTGGGTGGCGATGCGTTGCGTGTGCGGTCGGAATATGATAATCAAATGCAGAAAGATTTTGTTGATATTATCGCCAAGGCTGCATCACAAAAAGTGTCTGATGTTCATATAGAGGTTGCAGACCAAACAACAATCTATTTCCGTATAGATGGCAGTATGCAACCAGTGTTGGAATATAATTCTGCGTGGGGTGAATCTTTTGTTAGGGCGGCATTTGCTTCGTCTGATATGTCTAATACTAATTATGCACAAAATGAATATCAGTCGGCACAAAAAGATGGCAGAACGCCTTTGCGTGGAACAAAAGATTTGTATTTGCCAAATGGTATTTTAAGTATTCGTATGCAATTTAATCCAGTGGCATTTGGGTCGCGTTATGTTGTTATGCGTTTGCTGTATGATAATCCGTCCGAAGGTATTAAAACAGAACAAGAATTTGGAAAATATGAACAAAATTTGTTGATGCGGTTGCGGTCTTATCCAACGGGATTGGTTATTGTTGCGGGGCCAACCAGTTCTGGTAAATCAACAACATTGGTTAGAAATATGTCAATGATGTTGAAAGAACGAAATTATGAAATAAATTTAATTACGGTTGAAAATCCTGTGGAACAAAAAATTTTTGGCGCACATCAAATGCCTGTGGTAAATACTACATCCGAAGAACAACGTGATGAAAAATACACAGAAGCCTTGGCGGCGGCATTACGTAGCGACCCGGATACTTTGATGGTTGGGGAAATAAGAACTTTGGCGGCAGCACAACTGACCGTACGTGGGGCGTTGTCTGGGCATAATGTGTGGACTACTTTACATGCAAATTCTGCGATGGCGGCACTAACAAGATTGTTGGATATGGGGGTCGAAGCATTCAAATTAAAAGAAGAAACTTTGATGCGTGGTCTTATTTCAATGCGTTTGTTCAAAAAATTGTGTCCTGCGTGTCGCGAAAGGTTGATTGAACATCCTGAAAATTCTGCATATCAAAGGGTTAAAGATGCGTTTGGTGAAATTGGTTTGCAACAGGTTTTTATAAAAGGTGTCGGTTGTCCACAATGTAATGGAACAGGAACAATTGGTCGTATTAAGGCCGGTGAAATTATTATTACAAATAGTGAATTTTTAAGATTGGCTTTGGCGGGAAATACCGATGGTGCGATTAAATATTGGTTGGAAGAAATGGATGGTAGAACACTTAAAGAAGCAGCGTGTGAATTGATGTTAAAGGGAATTATTGGTGTTGATGAATTGGAACGTTGGGTTGGTTTGCTGGATAGATTGGGGGTTTATTGATGTTTGATGAATTGCAGATTTTGTATGCAAAAATGTCTTTCAAATTAAATACTGAAAGACGTATGGCGATGGCACATAAATTGGCATCTTTGTTGCGTAATGATTTTTCTTTGATGGATGCACTAAATCGGTTCGAAAAAATAGAATCT
>CALCGS010000053.1 GCA_937901165.1 uncultured Alphaproteobacteria bacterium | reverse complement strand
AAAAAGGGTTGGACAAAAACCAAGGTTTTTGCACCAGTTAAACCTATAAAAAGTGTCAGAAACCTGGCATTTTTTACCAACAAAAAATCCGCCAAATGGCGGAAATTTTTATCTTTTCTTGTTTTTGCCGGATGATTTATAAACCTTTTTCGTTTTTTTCTTTGGTGCATCCATTGTTTCATCATCGTCATCAAACATATCGTTATCCGGCATAAAATCGTGAAACATATTTTTTATTTTTGGATGTTTGGAAATGTAATATTTTGTCCCAAACAATATTGCCGCAGTAATATATTTTTCCATATCATTACGCGAAACATTTAATGTTATGTTATCACGAACCTTATCTATCAATCCCTTGATAGCACCACCAGCACGATACCAAAAACGATGTCTTTTGATAAATATTATTGTGTCTATCCACATCCATATTAAAAATATTATCGCCGGCACAGCAAAGCATGCAATAAAATAACGGTAATCATCATTACAAAAATTTACACCGCCAATCCAATAACATGCCATTTTTGAATGCATCAACATTACGGCAAATATTTCATACAAAACAAATACTGTTAAACATATTTTTGATTTTATCATTTTTATCACCTTTGGGTTATACGTATATTATTTTGAATTATTATTTCAATAATTATAACAAGATTCTTAACCTATTAAAAAATCCCCATAACGGGGATTTTTTATTCTTCTGTTTGCATTTGTGCAGAATTTTCTATTTGCAGTAATTGATTTTCAAGTGCCGCACGTTCCGATGCCTTGTATCCTGTTTCTGTGTCAGGTTGAGTATCGTTTTTGGGTTTCTTGTCATCCTGTTTTTTTACCGCAGGATTTATTAAATTGTCGTATATTTCATCCGCCTGTTGCGACATATCAATATCACGTGCCAACAATTTATTTTCAGTTCCAGGAACAAACCAATCATCTAGTTTTTTCGCAGTAAGTTGCATCACAGGACGCGTACGGGCATTTTCAATATATTCAGGCATACGTGGCGAATCAGAAAAATACCATATCGTACACCAATATACAATCCCCATAACAACAATTCCACGTAATATACCAAAAACAACACCAAGTGTGTGGTCCGTCACATTCATAACAGAATCTTGGATTCTATCACGCAATTTTTGGTTTATAACCATTGATAGCAATAATATCGCAAAAAATACGATAAAATATGACGCAACCAATGTCCCAACAGTCGAATCAGGTAATTTAAACCAAGATTGTAATAATTCATCCAACATTGGCGATGTAAAACGTGCAACAATTGCAGCAACAACCCATGCCAATGTTGCAACCGTTTCGTATACGCCACCACGTATTGTTGCCCATATTGTGGACACTAAAATAACAACTATATAGATATAATCCAAAATCGTTAAATCAAACATTACGATATCCAATTATTATTTTTTCTTTTTATTTGAACGAGCCATTACAACCCCAAGCGCAATCACCAATACCGCCAAAAATCCCCAAAAGTATGCGGTCGTACCATCATCACCAGATTTTACTGTTGCTGATTGGTCATTTTTTTTTTCGTCTTCGTTTTCAGAAGACGTGTATTCTTTTATTGGCGCAGCCTCTGTTGCATGGGCAGAACGATATGCATCCCCATCCTTGGCAATTTCTTCTTTGATTTCTTTGGCCTTGTTTTTTGCTTCATCTGTTAAATCAACACTGATTGCTTCACGCATTTCGTCAGCCATAGATTCACCAAAACCTTGATAACATTTATCACCAATTGTTATAACAGGAACACCGCCACTTTGATATTTACATTTTACCAACACATCAACAAATGCCTGTTTATTTGCATCATTCGTAACATCAATTTCAGTCACAGATATTGTTGGATATTCATAAATAAAATTGTTCTTGGTAAATTCACGTGCATGATGACAATGTGGACATGTCGGCGAATAGTATATTGTAATGTCAGCAGCCATCGCATTACCAATAAATAATGCACCAAGTAAAGATAATAATTTTGTTGTTGTTTTCATAGTTTCTCCTTTAAACAAAAGTGATTATAGAAATCTATGAAAAATCTTGCAAGACTTTTTTTATTTTTTAACGAACATTTATTAAACGAACATCATCAAATTCAGAATACCGATTAAACATAGCACGTGCAAACGGACAAATCGATATAACATACCAATGTTTTGAACGTGCAAATTCTACAACTTGTTTTACTAAATTAAATCCAATACTTAAATTTCTATATTGTGATTCTACGGCGGTGTGGTCTATCAATAATTTATTTCCACCAATACGAACAAATGTTATTTCACCAATATGAATACCACCACACTCAGCATTAAAACCAAGCCCATTATCAAACAAAGTATATGTTATTTTTGTATCCATATCGCTTGTCCTTTGTATATAAAAATTATACAACAGAACAAGCAAATAATGTATAAGACTGTAATCCAAAGTTAGATTACACTAATTTATAATTTTTTCGAATCGTATGTTCACTATTACGAAGTGCAGCCAATTCTGGTGCCAACATTTTTGGTGTAAGTGTACATAAAACACCATCCGAACCAACTATGCGTGGTAAAGATAATGCCAATGCTTTTGAACCATTACCTTGAACAATACTGACAGTTAAAATTCTTTTTTCGTCATTTATTATACAACGCAATAAATCAGCAACAGCCCCAGCAATTCCATCCCATGTCGCACCACGTCCCTTGATTATTTCATACGCAGAATTATGAACCCGATGCTCTATGGTGTTACGTGTTGTTTGTGGTAAAGATATTTTTGTTTGGCGACAAAAATCATTTAAACTTATTGCACCAATACTTACAGATGTCCAGTTTACAAAACTAGAATCACCGTGTTCCCCCAAAACATACGCATTTATAGATTGTGGCGATACGGATAATTGACGCGATAATATTGTACGCAACCGTGCAGAATCCAACATTGTTCCAGTCCCTATAACACGCGATGCAGGTAAACCTGATAATTTTTGTGCAACCATAACCATAACATCCAATGGATTCGTCACAATTATCAATCGAACTTTTTTAGCGTCAACATTTGCCATAACACGCGGTATTATATCAGAAATAACCTGAACATTTGATTGCAATAAATCCATTCTGGATTGTCCAGGCTTTTGATTTGCACCCGCAGAAATAATAACCAAATCAGAACCACGAATTTCACGATAATTACTGGCCGCTGTAATTTTGACATCAAAAGAAAATGCCGCTGCATGACCTAAATCTTCGGCCGCGGCACGCGCACGAACCCCATCCCTATCAAACAAAACCATTTCGTGTGCCAAACCTGTATTTTTTACAGCAGTCGCAACCGCAGAACCAACAGAACCAATACCAATTATTGATACTTTCATTTTTTCTCTTCTCCTGTGTTATGGTTAGATTATACCACAAACATTTTGCCCACCAAAGCCATTTTTATTAAAATAGTTGCAAATAGTGTTTTCTTGATAGTATAATTGTAAAAAATAAAAGGATTACAATATGTCATCTGTGACAAGAAATGATTTAGCACTTCGTTTAAGAAATGAATTTGGTTTGACTGCTGCGGACGCATATAAATTGATTGATACAATCTTTGATGAAATCGGTACTGCGTTGTCCAATGGCGAAGAAGTAAAGTTTGCAGGATTGGGAACTTTTCGTGTATTAGAAAAATCTGCACGTGTGGGACGCAATCCCAAAACTGGCATACCTGCGATTATATCTGCACGTCGTGTTGCTGCATTTCGTCCATCTGCGGAATTTAGAAAACGTATCGCAAAATAATAAAAATTTCCCACCAAATTGGTGGGAATTTTTTTACCATATTTTTACACGTTTTTCTGGGGCAATGTATAACTTATTTTTTTCCGTAACACTAAACGCATCATACCATGCATCTATGTGTGGTAATATACCATTTACACGCCAACGTGACAAAGAATGTTCGTCTGTTTTTGTTCTGCGTAAAATTTCAGCATCACGAATATTGCCCGCTTCGGTCATAGAATACGCAATAAAGAAACGCATATCAGGACTAAGCCCATTAACGACATCTGATGGTTCGCCAAAATTTTTATATGCCGTATAAGAAATTGTTACGCCACCATAATCAGCCAAATTTTCACCCAATGTAAATTCACCATTTGCCTTGGTGTTTTCTGCAACAGTTATGTTATTAAAGAAATCACGCATAACATTTGCTTGTTCTACAAATTTATCGGCATCTTGTTTTGTCCACCAATCACGCAAATTTCCGTTTTTATCAAACTGGCGCCCTTGGTCATCAAATCCATGTGTCATTTCGTGTCCAATAACAGAACCAATGGCACCATAATTAAACGCATCATCTGCATCCATATCAAAGAAAGGATATTGTAAAATACCCGCTGGGAAACAAACCTCGTTCGTTGTTGGGTCGTAATACGCATTTACTTCGTGTGCATTCATATACCAAATAGAAGTATCTTTTGTTTTGCCAATTTTGTCCAACCAAAATCTGTCTTCAAATTCAGATACACGCATCATATTTTCATACAAAGATTCATTTTCATCTATGTTTAATTTTGAGTAATCACGCCATTTATCAGGATAACCAATTTTCGCATTAAAAGATGATAATTTTTCCAATGCTTTTTCTTTGGTTTCGTTTGACATCCAATTTAATGATTCTATTCTTTGTGCAAACGCACGTTGCAAATTAGCAACAAGTGCCTGCATACGTTTTTTTGCCGCAGGTGAAAAATATTTTTCAACGTACAATCTGCCAATTTCTTCACCAAGCGAAGCATCTATTTTGCCGACCGCCCTTTTCCATCTGGGCTTTTTTTCATTTTGTCCGGACATAGTTTTATTATAAAAATCAAATGCTATATCGTATGTTGTATCATCTAACAAACCAGCACTGGAACTAGCAATATTATATTTCAAATAATCTTTGATTAAATTCAAATCTGTATCATTGATAATTTTAATTGATTCTGTGATGGCTTCGGGTTGATTTACATTTATAAATTCTGGTTGTATTCCACGAGCATTAAAATAAACATCCCAATCAAACCCTTTGAATTCTGCCTTTAATTGTGCCATTGGCATTTTATGATAGTTTGCATGTGGGTCACGTAATTTTTCTTTTTTATAAAAAGATTTTGCCATACGTTCTTCTAAATTATATAAATCTTGTGGATTTATTTTTATATTAAAATTATCCATTTGTTTTTGTATGTATTCCAAATATTTTTTTCTAATTTCCACAGACTTTTCATCTGTGTCAAAATAATAATCACGCGACAAACCAATTCCAGATTGACCGATATTATACAAGTAATGTTCACTATCCTTTTCGTCTATACCAACACCATCACCCCAAAAAGCGGATTCAAAAGCGTGCATTTTTCCAAGATATGCGGCAATTTCGTTTTTACTTTTTATTGCATCTATTTCATCAATATATTTTTGCACAGGTTTAGTTTTATCTTGGTTTAATTTTTTTTCGTTCATTGCAATTTTATACAACGTTCCAATTTTACCATTATCCGTTTCAGCAATTTTTTTTACGCGTTCTTGATTGGTATTTATTAAAACATCAAAAGAACCATATCTGACATAATCATTTGGAATTGGATTTGCTTTACGCCATCCTTCGGTAGCATAATCGTAAAAATCATCCCCTGCGATAACATCCATATTCATATTTTCTATTTTTATACCACTTTGCATACTTTTCTCCTTTGTTAAATATACGGCAGTTATCACAGACAAAACAACTGCAACAATTCCAATAACATTTAATAATTTATGTTCCATTTTCTTACCTTATTAAATTTACTATTAAATCGTCTAAAAACAACATACCTTGTGGTGTTGCTTTTAGTTTATGATTTTCAACGCCTACCAATTTAGAACTTTTTTTCAAAAAATCAAAATCAATATTTTTTTTAACGTCGTCCGTCAATTTAACACCACGTACAGTTCTTAGTCCAGTGATAATTTTTTCAGTTGCACGTGCGTTATCATCCAAAATATCTAACTTTTCAAAATTTCCCAATTGTTCAAACCATTGATTATTTATGTATGGTCGCCCCGCGGCACCTTGCCCAATTCCAATATACGGTTGCCCATCCCATATATTAAGATTGTGCTTACATTCATTTCCAAGAGTCGCATAGTT
>CALCGS010000052.1 GCA_937901165.1 uncultured Alphaproteobacteria bacterium | reverse complement strand
AGAGTTAATCGTAAATGGAGTGGCCATAATGCCAATTTTCTTCTTCTTACTGTATTTGCGCAGCAACGCTACTACATGAGAAACACCTATAATATGAAAAGGCCGTCCTGGCTGAAGAGTATTTACATCCAGCATGGTCAGAGTATTGCAGGCAATAACAACCTGTTTTACGCCTTGAGCCTGCATAAAATCCAATATCTTCCCCACCAGCATGCGATTTTCCTCCTCGGAACGCACTCCAAAGGGGGTATTAGCAGTATCACCTAAATATATGAATTTTTCATGAGGCATTAAGGCACGCAAAACCTTCAGCACCGTTAATCCCCCAACACCAGAATCTAAAACGCCAATAGGGCTATGATTATTCATTGTCACAACCTCCTAATATTCCAAATATTATTATAGCACAAAATAAACAAAAAACAAATATTTGGATAAATTTTATTTTATTGTCCAACGCCAGCCGGTGAAAAACGCCCAACATTATTAAATAATTCTTCAATAGCATTTAATTCTATTGCTGCTGGAATATCTGTTTCACCATCTGCAATTCTGACATTTTCTAAATCAGAATCATGCAAAACCTTTGTTTTTACCACAGATTTTCCCCTTACCCACGCCAATAAAACGGTTTTGTTATCATATGTGTGTGGCAAAGGTCCGCGGAAATTTTCATCCGCACTATAATAAATCCAAACTTCATCCCCATACATCGTTTTTGTTTGCGGATCGCCAATTTTTTCTTGTAATTGTGCCGTTGTTTTAATTTGTCCTGCCACCGAATCTATATCCTGTGGGAAAACATAGCCCCTATGTTTTGTTTGCAACGTACAGGCCGTTAAACAAATAACACTAATCAATAAAATTTTTTTCATTTATCATCCCCTTTTTCAGAATTTTCCATTGCAAATTTAGCAATATGTCTTTTTAATTCTGCCTTGTATTTATTATCAGCCTTGGCCGCATCTATCAATTTATCAAAATTAGAATTTGCAGAACGCGCCGCACCAAATCGTGCCTCTGTCTTAACAAATTCTTCCAGAGGATATGTTTGGTCAATATTAGAATCCATCGACAACGGATAATGTCCTTCTGCAATCAATCTGGGGTCAAATCTATACAAAGGCCATGCCCCTGTCTGAACCATTTGTGTTTGATGTTCAACCGCATTTTGCATTGCAAAACCATGTGAAATACAAGGTGCATATGCCAAAATCAACGATGGACCATTAAATGTTTCTGCTTCACGCAATGCGTGTATTGCCTGGGCTTGATTTGCCCCCAACGCAATTTGCGCAACATACGCCCCAGACATCATTGCCATCATTCCCAAATCTTTTTTAGCATGTTCCTTACCCCCAATTGCAAACTTCATACTTGCAGCAAACGGCGTAGATTTTGATTGTTGACCGCCGGTATTAGAATAACCTTCTGTATCTAGAACCAATATATTTACATTTTCACCACTATGCAATATATGGTCCAAACCGCCATAACCAATATCATACGCCCAACCGTCACCGCCAACAATCCATACAGTTTTATCAACAATCGAATCCAACAAACTAAGTGCCAATTTAGATTTTTCAGAACCAATTTGATTTAACTGTTTTGATAATTCATCAACTATTTCACGCTGTTTAGAAACATTCTTTTCTGCAAAAACACTTTCAACATCCGAAATATTTAATTCATACAACAAAGCCTTCAAATTATCGCGTCTTTGATTCAAAGCACTTCGCATTCCAAGACCATATTCCGCATTATCTTCAAACAAAGAATTTGACCACGCAGGCCCACGTCCATTTGCATCCTTGGTCCAAGGTGTCGTTGGTAAATTTCCACCATAAATTGAAGAACATCCAGTTGCATTTGCAACAATCATTCTGTCGCCAAACAAATGTGCCAACAATTTAATATAAGGTGTTTCCCCACACCCAGCGCACGCACCAGGAAATTCAAAATAATGTGGCAACAATTCAATATGTTTTGGAATATTCAAATTTAACTTTTCACGTGCAATATCAGGAATATTTTGTGCTGCGTCAAATCTTGTCTGTTGTTCTGGAATATCCTTGGCATTTACCATTGACAACGCACCAACCGGACAATTTTTCGCACACAAACCACATCCCGTACAATCTGCCGAAGATATATTCAAAGTAAAATACATATTTGCACCCAATTCTGGTGTTTTCATAGGCACAACAATCACCCCAGAATCACGTGCCTGCTTTGCCTGTTCTTCTGTCATAGCCTTAATTCTGATAACCGCATGTGGACACAACATAGAACATTTTCCACATTGAATACACTTTTCTAAATCGCAAGTTACCACTTTGGCAGAAATAGAACGTTTTTCATATTTTGATGTTCCAACCGGATACTGTCCCCCAGCAAATTCACCATCAGGTCTAAATCTGGATACAGGAATATCATCACCACGTCCTGCGGCAATTTCACCCAATGTCCCTGCAATAACCGCAGGTGCATTTTCCGTCATCGCAGGTATAAAATCAGGTGCAAACCCCGAAACAGATGTTGGCAATTGATATTCAATCAAATAATCTTGTGCCGTATCAACAGCAGCCCAGTTTGCCTGAACAACATCCATACCCTTTTTGCGATAAGTTTTTTCAATTGCATCTTTGGCACTTTGTGCAGCAACTTCAGGATTTATAATTTTGGTCAAATTAAAGAAATTCAACATAATGAAAGTATTTATACGATTTCCTAATCCCAACGCACCTGCTGCCTTATTTGCATCTAAAAAGAAAACCTTTGCACGCATTCTAATCAATTGTTCTTGCGATTCGCGTGGTAAATTCGCAAACGCATCATCTGGTGTCAAAGATGTATTTATCATAACAATTCCACCCGCGCGCAACCCACGAAACACATTAAATCTTTGTGCAATCATAAAATTAGAAACACCAATAAAATCCGCAGATTCAACCAAATATTGGCTTTTAATTGGTTTATCTGAAAAACGAATATGTGATGCCGTTAAACCACCGGATTTCTTCGAATCATACACCGCATAAGATTGTGGATACAAATCAGAATTTTCACCAACTATCTTTACGATATTTTTTACCGCCCCCACCGTTCCATCAGAACCAATACCATACAAAACAGCCGTTTTAACATTTTTTTGTTCTATTGCAAACATTGGGTCTGTCTTTAACGACAAACCAGTCAAATCATCATCTATCCCAACAGTAAAATTATGATGCAAAGTCCCCAAAATCATATTTTCATATATAGCTTTGACATCACGTGGTGTAAATTCTTTACTGCCCAAACCATATCTACCACCAAAGACTTTTATTTTTTCATCAACAATGTTTTTCACATCTTGATACAACGGTTCACCAACTGCACCTGGTTCTTTAGTTCTATCCAACACAGCAATTTGTTCAACTGTTTTCGGCAAAGCATCTAAAAATGCATTTACTGGGAAAGGCCTGTACAAATGAACCATCAACAAACCAATTTCTTTTGGCAAACAAGGAATTGTTTCAGTTATTGTTTCGCACGCACTACCCATAGCAACAATAACATATTTTGCATTTTTATCACCAACATAATCCACCAAATGATATTGACGTCCAACCAACTTAGCAAATTCATCCATACAACCTTGAACGATTTCAGGTGTTTTCTGATACAAAGAATTGACCGCTTCGCGACCTTGGAAATAAACATCTGGATTTTGTGCAGTTCCACGCACAACAGGATTTTCAGGACTCATTGCGTGGGCACGATTTTTCACAACCAAATCTTGTGGTATCAATTCACGCAAAACATCATCATCTATTCTATCCAACCTTGATTCTTCATGACTGGTTCTAAACCCATCAAAAAAATGCAAGAACGGAACATGTGCGCGCAAAGTTGCCGCATGTGCAATCGCCGCCATATCATGCGCCTGTTGTACATTATGCGAAGACAGCATCGCAAAACCAGTCGAACGAACAGACATAACATCACTGTGATCACCAAAAATAGATAATGCATGTGTTGCCAGTGCACGTGCTGCAACATGCATAACAAACGGTGTTTGTTCACCCGCAATTTTATACATATTAGGAATCATTAACAACAACCCCTGAGACGCTGTAAACGTTGTTGCCAAACTGCCCATTTGCAATGCCCCATGCATAGCGCCAGCAGCCCCACCTTCGGACTGCATTTCAATTATTTGTGGAATAGCACCCCAAATATTTTTTTTATGTTGAAATGCCCACGCATCCGCCAATTCACCCATTGTACTACTGGGGGTAATAGGATAAATAGGAGCAAAATCAACACAACGATATGCAACATCTGCTGCCGCCCAATTTCCATCAACAATTAAATTCGACATAATAATTCCTTTCTACTTTTACACATACTAGTAAAATAAAAACAATAAGGCAAGCATAATAAAAACAGATTTTTAGACAAAATAAAAACCCCCAATTGGGGATTTTTATTAAAAAACATATAAACTTTTTTTAGTTCAAAGCTTCTTTCAAAGCCTTACCTGGTTTAAATTTAGGTTGAACAGATGCAGCAATTTTGATTTCTTCACCTGTTTGTGGATTACGACCAGTTGTTGCTTTACGTTTTGCAGATGTAAATGTTCCAAAACCAACCAAACGAACTTCGCCTTTTTTCTTCAAAACTTTTGTTACAGTATTGATGAAAGCATCCAAACATGCACCAGCAGTTGCTTTTGTGACATCTACTTCATTAGCAATAGCTTCTATCAATTGTTGTTTATTCATATGATTCTCCTTTCATAGATTTTATTTTTGACAAATCCCATAAATTCAATTCTAAAGTTACCAAATTAGTACAATAATAAAACACACAGTCCATTTCTTCAACATTTGA
>CALCGS010000051.1 GCA_937901165.1 uncultured Alphaproteobacteria bacterium | reverse complement strand
TGGTAGAACGCCCGTGTTTGAAAGTTTTATTGGAACAAAACATTTAAAGGGATTTGCAGATTGCTTGATCCCAACGGAAAATCCGTTTGAATGGATATTGTTGGATTTTAAATATTGCAATCCAAAATCTGCTGATAAATATGTCGATTCAAAACAATTGCATCTATATAAATACATGTTTGAGCAGATGTTTCCAAAATACAAAATTGTTTCAATGGCTTATATGATCATTCCGAAAACGATGATCCGCCAGAAGAAAACCGAAGATTTGCAGCAATTCCGCAAACGTTTGAAAGAAACGTTGGAAACAATGGAACCACATATGATGTTTATTGAATATGATCCATACAAAGTTGTTGCACATTACGAATCCATCAAAAATTGTTTGGAATGTACCGATTACGTGAAAAACGAAAACCGTTTGTGTGATTGGTGTGAATTTAAAGAATATTGTCAAAAGGGGGAAACTTATATGTTATTACCTAAAAATGAAAAACGCAAGATTGATCAGATTGCGAAAAAAACCATCTGGATTTATGGTGCGCCGTTCAGCGGTAAAACTTTTTTTGCAAACCAATTTCCAGATCCTTTGATGCTGAATACTGATGGCAACATCAAATTTGTTGATGCGCCGTTTGTTCCGATCAAAGACATTGTAAAAGTTGAAGGTAGAATCACCAAACGCCAATTGGCATGGGATGTATTCAAAGAAGTAATCACCGAATTGGAAAAGAAAGATAATACTTTCAAAACCATCGTTGTTGATCTGTTAGAGGATCTTTATGAAGCATGCCGCATCTACATGTACGATAAATTGGGCATTGAACACGAATCCGATAATTCTTTCAAGGCATGGGATATGGTTCGCACCGAATTTTTATCTACAATGAAACGTTTGATGAATCTTGATTATCAAAACATCATCATGATTTCACATGAAGATACTAGCAAGGATCTAACCAAAAAATCTGGTGATAAACTAACCGCAATCAAACCTAATTTGCAAGAAAAATGCGCAAATAAAATTGCGGGCATGGTTGATATTGTTGCCCGTGTAATTGCGGATGGTGATGAAAGAACATTGAATTTCAAAACCAACGAAGTTATTTTTGGCGGTGGGCGTTTGGAAGTAAAGGTGAATGAAATTCCCTTGAAATATTCCGAATTGCTGAAAATCTATAATGAAGCGAATATCGGCAAATCTGAAAGTGTTGAAGAACTGAAAAACGATAAACCCGATATTAATCGCGCAATTGGTGCTACACCCGAAGAAATGGAAGAAATTGTGGCAAAGGAATATGAACCCGTTGATTATCCGCAAGTTCCAGAACCCGTGAAGGTTGAAGAACCCGCACCAGAAGAACCCGTTGTTGAACAACCGAAAGTTCGTAAAACCCGTAAAAAACGCGGTGATCAATAATGACATTGGAAGAACTGATCGTTTTAATGTCTTATAAAGCACAGAATATCAAGGCGCATATTTCGCCAGATACATTCGCATGTGTAGTTGAAGCATTAGAACGATTGAAAGAAATCGAAGAAGAAAACCAAAAATACAAAATTGGTTTTGGTGCGAATAAAGAAGAATAATGTTCACTTTTAGAAATATAATTGTTGTTTTTGCAGAAATTCCGCAAAAATGGCAATTATATTTCAGAAAATCAAAAATGAATAACGAAATCGAAACAAAATGTATCAATTTCGTTATTCGTTTATCGAAAATCAATTAAATGAAAGAAGGATTTTAAAATGGCAAATATCTGGGAAAAATTTGACAAAGCAATCGATGTTGAAGGTTTGAAAAATGATGCAGCAGAAGCAGCAAACAATGGTGGCGGTGATTATAAGGAAGTTCCAAACGGTAAATATGAAGTAGAAATCACCAAATTGGAATTGGCGGAATCCAAAAAAGGCAAACCGATGTTGGTTTGTTGGTTCAAAATTCTTGAAGGCGATTTTGAAGGATCCTATTTGTTCATGAATCAAGTTTTATCTTCTGGTTTCGGTTTGCATCAAGCAAAAGAATTTTTGAAATCCCTTGATGTATGCGATGTTGAATTTGAATCTTTTTCCCAATTCGGCAATTTGATGATGGATATGATGGAACAAATCGAAGAATCTGGCGTTGAATATGCAATCGAATATGGTGAAACCAAAAAAGGATTTAAAACTTTCAAGGTTACTGATGTTTTTGATGCTGAATAATTAATTGGTTCAATGGACATTCAATGTCTATCGAATGTCCATTGAATGTCCATTATTGAAAGGATAAAAGAATGCAAACATTAAGTGTTTTATCGCTATTTTCTGGAATTGGTGCATTTGAAAAAGCATTGACGAATTTAGGAATAAAATACAATTTGGTTAATTATTGTGAAATTGACAAATCCGCTAGTAAAGCATATTCGATAATTCACGATATTCCAGAAAGTAAAAATTTAGGTGATATCACAAAAATAAATCTAAATCAATTGCAACATGTTGATATTTTAACATATGGGTTCCCATGTCAAGATATCAGTTTAAATGGCGGGATGCGCGGATTGGAACACGAAGGTGAAAAAACACGATCTGGATTGGTTTGGAATGCACATGAAGTTATTGCGGCAACAAAACCAATTGTTGCAATTTGTGAAAATGTTCGAAATCTAACAACAAAGAAATTTAAAAAGGGTAAAAAAGTATTCCACAAAGTAAATATGTAATTTTTCAATCGCCTGCTGAGCTAATCGGCAGGCGATTTTGCTTATTTATGATATAATAAAGATGTATTTATGGAAAAGATAATTATTAATTGGATAACGTTTATGATTTTAATAGGGATAAGCATTACGATGTCGATGGATGGTTTATTAACAAATATGGCCATCATGAACCAGTAATTAGGAAAAAACAAATCATTTGGAATCATTAATTATGGACCCTTTATATACTGTTGATGATTTGAACACATATTTTTATGCGTATGGAAGATATAGTGATTATGAACTAACCCCATTAAATGAGTACAGTTTAAATAAGGTTGATGTTAAATTAAGTAGTCCTAATATAAATAGAGCCTTAAGAAATAAAAAATGATTATCTATTAAATTTTAATTAATATATAATAAAAATTATATTATTTATTTAATTTTTTTAATTTT
>CALCGS010000050.1 GCA_937901165.1 uncultured Alphaproteobacteria bacterium | reverse complement strand
TCTCATGAACGCATCAGTATAGAACTGGGCGATTTCCATAACAGTCTTGTTCTCTCGCTTAGCTCCCTTAAGCATTTTATCTTCACCTGTATCGGCATCGCTGGTCAAATGCCCAACATCAGTGATGTTCATAACGTGTTTTAATTTATATCCTGCCATACGAATAGTTTTTGCCAACAAATCTTCAAAAATATAAGTTCTTAAATTACCGATATGTGCATAGTTATATACGGTTGGTCCACAGCAATATAATTTTACTTCATTATTGTCGGTTGGTTCAAAATTATCGATATTTCTGGACATTGTATTGTAAAAATATAATTTTTCTGGCATTTTTTACTTCCTATCTATGTGTTTATACTGGGTAAAATTGTATTATCAAATCAACATAAAGTCAAGTCGGTGACGGATTAAATAATGTACAATATTTGGCAAAAAATTAGTTTTTTATTGGAATATAAAAAATTGTCAAATAAGACTTTTTTCCTATAAATTTTTATTTGCGAAAATTGATTTTTTAAGTCATAATATAATCGCGTATAACAATTATAAAAGGAGATTCCTGTGAATCATATGCAATTATGGGACGCAATAGATTCTTTTGCCAAGGCAAAGGGAACCACCGCATCTGGATTGGCAAAAATGTCCGGATTAAATCCAACAACGTTTAATAAATCTAAACGGTTGACGGGATATGGCCAGGAACGTTGGCCATCTACACAGAGTTTATGTAAAATTCTAAATGCGACAAAAACATCTTTTTCTGAATTCGCAAAATATATTGAAGAAGAGGATGAATAAGAATTTTACAGACAAAAACAAAACGCCCATATATTTTGGGCGTTTTTATATTAAAAAATAAGAATAGTTTCTTATAAAAAATAAGATTTTTGTCTTATTTACACTTTTTTTCCTAGTGATAAATGCCTAAAAATATTAAATAATGTGTGTGTAGAAAAGGAAAAAAAGGAGAAACGTTATGAACCATTTACAAATGTGGAATGCTATTGACTCTCTTGCCAAAGCAAAAGGTTATTCCGTTTCGGGGTTGGCCAAGGCTTCGGGTTTAGACGCAACGACATTTAATAAATCTAAACGTATGTCTTTATATGGTCAAGAACGCTGGCCAACGACATACAGTTTATCCAAGATATTAAACGCAACAAATACGTCTTTTTCAGAGTTTGCAAAATACATGGAATTATCAGAAGAATAATTTATTTGTTTTATCACAACCGGTGTAATAAACACCGGTTTTTTACAAAAATAGGAATTTTTTCTTGTGTTTGTGTGTTCAATATTTGTTGACTTTATAGATAGTTAAAGTAAAAATTTATTATTAGGAAAAAATACATATGAAATACAAACCAACTGTTTATAAATTATCAAATGGGGTGACTGTAATACTTGACCCTATGGAAATAGAAACAACAACTGTTAAAATATGTTTTGAAACAGGTGCGCGCGATGAAAGTCCACAAGAATACGGAATTACACATTTTTGTGAACATATGATGGGGCGGGGTACAAAAAATTTTCCAACAAAAAAATCCATAGATGATTATATCGAAGAACATGGTGGAATGCGAAATGCTGCAACGGGGTATAGTGCGTTGGTTTTTCGTGGAAAAATATTACCTGAAAATGTAAATATTTTAATCAATATGTTTGGCGAACAAATTCGTGAATCTTTATTTTTACCAAACAAGATAGATTTAGAAAGACCTGTTATTATTGATGAATTGCGCAGTTTGATGGACAACCCCGAAGAACAGTTAGGGTATTTTATATCTGATAAATTATTTGGCGGTGCAACATTGTGTTATCGTACGGTTGGTAATATTGAAAATATAATGTCTTTTACCCGCGAACAAATGCTTGATTGGTTGGCACGTCGTTTGTCTGCAAGAAATTGCATAATATGTATTTCCGGTCGCATATTGAACCAGGCAAATGTATTAAAATGTTTGGAACGTAATTTCAAATTTTTGCCAGACAAAGATGTTTCTGTAAACACAAAAATAATTTATACGCCAAAAATTATTCACAATATTCGTCCATATGAAAAGAACGTAAAATTACGTATATTGTTTCCTGATATATGGAATCAAACTTATGAAAATTTATACAATCAAAAATGTGTGAATAAATTTGAAAGTTTTATGTCGCGTCGTTTATATCGTGTACTGCGATATGAAAATGGATTGGTTTATGGTTTTTCTGGTGCGAGTATTGGGAACGAACGTTATAATTGGTCTGGGTTTGGTACAGAAACATCGTGTGATACTATTGGTCGTGCGGTTGCATTGATTGCAAAAACTGCACATGAATTTTACGAAAATCCAAAAATAGTACAAAATGATTTGAACAGGCTTAGTTGCCAAAACAAATTATTTTTTGCAGATTTTTTGGAATCAGCAGAGGCACGCAGTAGAACTTTAATCAGTTTTTATTATGATTTTGGACGATTATACAATTATCGTGATGCCATAGAAATGTCTTCGCGTATAACCGTTGAAGATGTGATTGAAAAATCGCGTGGATATTTTGATGGTGCGATGTCCATTGTCACCCAGGGGAACGTTTTCAAAGATGATTTGGAATCTATCTGGAAAGAAAATTTCAAGTAAAAAATTTAACAAAAAAATTTGGACGAGATATAAACGAGTGTTATCCAATTGGCAAAAATGTTAAAATGGAACAAAAAATAGCGATAATGCATTGATTTAAGGAGCGGAAACATTAACTTTGCATGTAGAAATAATCAAATGTTAAAGGAAATGAAAGTTTATCAGAATCTTTCTAAAAACTGTGTTAAAACTGACATAAGCACAGCAGATTCATCAAATGTTGAGTTTAAAAGGGAAGTAAAATCTTCAGGATTAACTAAAATAAATAAAGAATTATCTTTTATATTATATATATTTATATTATAATTATTTTCATCTTTTATTGCTATATTATCTGAGTTTTGCTTTATTGAATTATTATAAGGGGTAGTTGTTATGTTGTTGTTTATTATTATTTCATCAATGATTGCTTTATATAATTTAGTTCCACTTAAACTTGATTCAACTACTGATGGTTACAGATTAGTACTTATTTCTAAACCTGCAAACGTTGAAGCTATTAATGAATTATTAAAGATGGAAGATCTCCAAAGAAATGGAGAAGAAGTTAATGAATTTAAAGTCTTCAATGAAATCACTGAGTATACGGCCGGTATTAATTTTTTCGCTGTTTATAAGAAATTAGACGATGGAAAATATGATGAAGCAGAAGAGATTGTTGATATGATGCTTAAAGAAGAAAAGAAACTTGAACCATCTACATTCTATAGACTCATTGCTCAAAAGATGTATATATCTATATTAAATAAAGATAAGAAAGAAGCTAAAGCTATTTATGATGAATTAGCAGATGATAAAATCAGACGTTATATTGCTAATGATACATCTATGGAATCATTACGTGCTTATGTCTTAATATCAGG
>CALCGS010000049.1 GCA_937901165.1 uncultured Alphaproteobacteria bacterium | reverse complement strand
GGTGCCCTATTTCATTTGTGGCACATGCCTTCTGATTTGCGCGATTCTGCTTTCCGGAATCGGAGCCTGTCCTTTCGTTTTCGCCACTATCTATGCGGGTTCGGCCTGTGTTTTCATTTGCACCATCATCAATCAAAGAATCTTCCAATTCAGCATCAATTTCACGCAATAATGGATCAATCGTTTCAACTTCCAAACTTTCATCATCGTCATCAGAAGATACTGTGTTGTCCTTGTAAGACTGAACAAATTCATGACGAATTTCTTGGACGAATTCATCGCCATTTTTCGCAATTTCACGCAATGCAATAACCGTTGGTTTGTCGTTCCTGGCATCAACCAAGGGTTCCGCACCACCCGCCAAATCACGAACGCGTTGCGATGCAAGCATTCCAAGTTCATAACGACTATCTACATATGGTAAAGTATCGGAATTTGTTGTACGAGCCATTTTAAATCCTTTATTGAATTTTCTTTTTATCTTGATATAATGCACCAAGGATACAAAAAATGCAAGAAGAAAATATAAAAACTTTATCTTTCGGATGCAGATTAAATGCATTAGAGTCTGAAAAAATTAAAAATATGCTGAATGGCAGATTAAAATCTGCAATTATTGTCAATTCTTGTGCCGTCACCGCAGAGGCAGAACGCCAATCTGGACAGGCTGTTCGAAAAATTTCACGCGAAAATCCAGATGTACCTATTTTTGTAACAGGATGTGCTGCGACCAGAAATCCTGATTTATTTAACAATATACCAAACACTATTGTTGTGTCTAACTTTGATAAAACCAATGTTGATGTGTATCTTCGAAAATTCGCAGAATCTAATTTGTCAGACAATGCTAAAATTGTGAATTTTAAAAATACAGATACTATTTTATCAAAACAATTCGTGCAAATACAAAACGGTTGTAATCACAAATGTGCGTACTGCGTGACCCGATTATTACGCGGAAATGCCGTATCTTTCCCATATAACGAAATACTGGCCGATGTTAAACAAGCCGTTAAAAATGGATTCTTTGAAATTGTTTTAACCGGGGTGGATAGTGCTTCGTATGCTTATAAAACAAATGATAAAGTTTTGTTTATTTCCGATGTGTGCAAAATGCTGTTGGATGATGTACCAGAAATCAAAAGATTACGTATTTCTTCGTTGGATCCTGCATCACCACAAATATTCAAAATTATAGACTTGATTCATAACGACACACGAATGATGCCACATTTACATTTATCTATGCAATCTGGTGCCAATGATATATTAAAATCTATGGGACGCAGACATAATGCAGATTTGGTTAAAAAAATCGTAAATTATGCGTCTGATATTACTTTTAGTTGGGATATTATTTGCGGTTTTCCAGGCGAAACAGACGAAGATTTTCAATTAACAAAATCTTTTCTCTTCCCGACCGAGGGGTCTGTCCCCAAAGACACACCATGCCTCGAGGGGTCTGTCCCCTTCAGCAACCTGCATGTGTTTCCCTATTCCGAACGCCCCGGAACGCCGGCGGCGACAATGGATGGCGCACTGCCACGGACGATCCGTCTGGCACGGGCTCGAGAACTGGAGGCACACGCGAAAGCCGCCCGTCTCGCGTTTGCACGGCCGTTTCTCGGACAGGAC
>CALCGS010000048.1 GCA_937901165.1 uncultured Alphaproteobacteria bacterium | reverse complement strand
AAATGACATTCAGCAGCACCTGCATCACTATACTTACCAGCAGGGCACTTGGAACATGTTGTAAATCCTTTACCTGCATATGTTCCAGCCGGACAAATTGCACAAGAATCAGACTTAATACTTTCAGCATGTGTTCCAGGTTCACAAGGAATCATTTTATCATTTCCAGGACAATAAGTTCCTGTCGGACAAACTTTACATGTTCCATTGTCAAAATAGTAACCAACTTGGCTGCAGTTTCTGTTATAACATTCAGAAGCCCCTTCCTTACTGACTTTTCCGCTTGGACATAAAATACAAACAGAAGAACCTTCGGTCGGACTATATTTACCCGCAGGACAATTTGTTGGTTGTGCAACACCGGCAGGACAGTAAGAACCCGCAGGACATGTGGTTGGTTGTGCTGTGCCACCAGGACAGTAAGAACCCGCGGCACAGCGTGTGCATGCACCTGTGCCGGAATCCCAATAATATCCAGCATCGCAAGAATTACCACTTTCGTCAGGTACACATGTTCCAAGTTTGCCGTCATATACATAACCATCCACTGTACAACGACAACGGCATGATGCAGGGTCATAATATGAAATACCCGGTATTGTGACACATCGATCAACACATTCAGAACCGTTCCATGCAGCAGGAAAAGTACAGTCGCCGCAATAACTGGCCTTTGGTTCACATCTGCCGGTATCGGGATTATATGTTGTACCTTTTTCTTTACATACACATTCACATAAATCTTTATCGTACACTAATCCCAAACCAGAATCACACATACCGTCGCATATCTGGGTTGCTGGGTCCCATACGCCTTTTTCAGAACATTGGTTTTCGCACCAGTCTGTTGTTGGAACGCATCTTTGTAAATTTGGGTTATATGTAGTGTTTACAGGGTCCTCACAATCGCAAGTACATGTATTATAGTTATATATTGTACCTTCACCACATTCTGCACAGTCGTCTTTTGAAGGATTCCACATTTGTTCTGGGTCGCATAAATTACACCAATCAATCGAACTGTTTGAACTGTCGCCACCTTTTCCTGGATTGTCTCCACCTTTGTCTGGTACACATGTTCCAGATGTAAAATCATACGTATATTTATCAAGTGTGCATAAACATTGGCATGATGCCGGGTCGTAATATGAAACGCCAGGTATTGTGGCACATGTACCACAGGTTTTGTTGTCTTCATCCCATACCGATGGGAAAGAGCATTCAGAATGCTCTATACAATAATTAATCTTTTCACATTGTTCAGTGTCTGGATTGTATGTTGTACCTTTTTCGTTACATACACATTCACATAAATCTTTATCGTACACCAATCCCAAATCTTTATTACATTTTCCATTACATGTCTGGGTTACAGGGTCCCATACAGCTGGTGATTCACAAGCGTTTTCACACCAATCGATTGTTGGAACACACATATATAAATTTGGATTATATGTGTAATGGGTATTATCTTTACAATCACAGGTACAGGTACTAGGGTTATATTCACCACCGTTTTTACTATTACAGTCAAAACATTTATTAGTTGTAGGATCCCACATTTTACTTGGTTCACATAAATTACACCAGTCAATCGAACTGTTCGAACTGTCGCCCTTTGGTGCTGCGAAGGTTGGCAAAACAATTGTACATACTAATGTAATAGTAGTGAAAAGTACTAAACGAAAAAATTTCGATAAAACTCTCAATTCCTAACCCTTTTATACTAAACATACTATAATAAATATTTTCACTTGCAACTTAAAAATACAAAAAAAAATCAAAAAAAAATTTGACAAGATTTTCATATTAAAAATGTTGTGAAATATAACCTGTTTTTGCCGGATTTTAATTGTATGTTTTCCCATTTTTTATTATGTATTTATTCAGTTTTTTATAAAATTGTTGTAAAAACCCGAAAAAGTTTGTTTGCGGGTACATATTGCCGTAAAAAATACCGGAAACATTGTGTGTTTTTAATGTGAAAAAATTAATTTTTTAATCAAACCGATTCGGTTAAATAAAACTATACTAAATAAATTAAATTTATGTTATTATTGTGTGGAAATATAAAAGGATAAAAATGTATTTATTGAAATCTGTGTTTTTGAATAATAAGACAGTCGATATTTTAATTGATAATAACCGATTTTTACGTATCGCAAGTGAAATAAAACCCGATAGTGATATAAATGTTATAAATTGCCAAAATAGGGCAATATTGCCGTCTTGTGCCAATATGCATACGCATGCCGCTATGATGTTTTTACGCGGAATTGGCGAAGATAAAAATTTGTTTGATTGGTTAAATCAAGATATTTGGCCCAGGGAAGCAAAATTAAATGATGAATTTGTTTATCATTTAAGTAAATTCGCAATGTTGGAAATGATAAAATCTGGGACTACTTTGTTTAATGATATGTATTTTTACGAAAAATCAACTGTAAATGCTGTTCAAGAAATGGGAATTAGGGCGGTTGTCCCGCATCTGTTTATGGATTTTTTTGATGAATATAAAACAAATGAACATTTACAAGTTGCAGAACAGTTTTTACAACAAGATTGTGGCGATGATAAAATTATAAAATCTGTGGCATGTCATGCAATTTATACCACTTCGCCACATGCGTTTGAAATTGCGTATGAATTGGCACATAAGTATAATACTTTTTTACATTTGCATATCAGTGAAACACAACAAGAAGTTGATGATTGTGTCCATAAATATTCTGTGCGACCCATAGAATTATTGAATAATTTGGGTGTTTTAGATGATAAGACTATATTGGCACACGCTGTACATTTGGATGATAAAGAAATAAATATTTTACACAATACACAATCTGTTTTGGTACATTGTCCGGCGAGTAATATGAAATTAAATTCTGGAACGTTTAATTTTCAAAAATGTTTGGATGCCGGGTTAAAAATAACGTTGGGAACAGATGGCGTTTCATCAAATAATTCTTTGTCTATGTTTAGTGAAATGAAAGTTGCCGCATTGTTGGCAAAAATATCTGCAAATTCAGAATGTGCGGGTAGGGTGGTCGATATATTCAATGCCGCAGGATTTAACGGGTTTGCCGCCCTGGGATTAAAATCTGGTAAAATACAAGAAGGATTTTTGGCAGACTTTATTTTGGTCGATTTGGATAATGTGTTTTTATTGCCTGGACATAATTTGTATTCTGATGTAATTTATTCTGGGGATACAAGTTGTATTACAGATGTGTTTTGTAATGGTGTGCCTGTTATGCGTAATAAAATGGTGAAAAATGAAGAACAAATAAAAAATAATTTTATACAGGCGTGTAAACGTTTAATGTAAAAATTTACTGGGGGGGAAATATGCTTTATAACGGATTAAAATTAGCCGATGTTGTTAAAAATAGGCAAAAATTTGGTGCAAATGTTTTGCCTGATGTGTCAAAAAAAACTTTTTGGGATTTCTTTTCTGAAATATATCACGATAAAATCAATATGATTTTGTTGGTTATGTTGGGGTTGTTGTTTTTTGTTGCCGCAATAGGCTATGGTTCTTGGGCGGAACCAATGGGGGTGGCGTTCGTTTTGATTATTGTGTTTTGGGTTGGAATTATAACAAAAATGCGGGCACAAAAATATACAACTGAATTGTTAAATAAATCTGCGGTCAGATATTGTAATGTTATTCGCGACAGAAAAATCCAACACATAAATGTCAAAGATGTCGTTGTTGGCGATGTTGTGGTTTTGCAATCTGGTGAAACAATTCCCGCTGATGGATATGTTGTGTATGGGGAAATTTTTGTAAATAATGCTATTTTAAATGGGGAATCCGAAGATTGTCTTAAACAAGCAGTTGCAAATTATAAATATGATTACAAAAAAGTTATGAATGCGTCTGATTATGTGAGTAAAAATTTACTGTTTTCTGGGACAACTGTTCAATCTGGGGATGCAAAAATGATTGTCACACGCGTTGGAATTCATACCGAAAACGCAAAAACTTTGATGGCAATGCGGTCTGTGCAAGAAACAAAAACTGATTTAGACATAAAATTGGAAAAGTTTGCTTCAGCTGTGACAACAATAGGTTATGTCGGTGCAATTTTATTTTTTGTTTTGATGATGATAAGTGGAATTTATCAGGTTGGAGGATGGCAAAAATTTTTGGAATTGGGAACACTACAAATAGTACACAATGTTATTTTACAAATTACCATCGCTTTGACTATTGTTGTGTCTGTTGTCCCAGAAGGTCTGCCGTTGGTTATAAGTATAATTACAGCACAAAATGCTAGAAAAATGCTTAAACATAATATTTTGGCAAAAAATACACATAAAATATCAGAGTCTGGAAATATACAAATTTTATGCACTGATAAAACAGGCACTTTGACGTATGGAAAATTAATTCCTATTACGAATTATTTAGGAAATGGAACACAAATCGGGTTCGATTCTCAAAGTATATTGGGTGAAATGATTACTGCCTGTATCGTGTTAAATACCGAGGCTATGTTTGATAGTAAAAATAATGTTGTTGGTGGAACTGTGACACAAAGAGCTTTGCTGGGAACTGTCGATATAAATTCAAAAATTTATAAAAAAGTAATAAAGCAAAATTCTGTTGCGAATAAGATGGCGTTTAATAGTGCAAATAAGTATTCTTTTGCAAATGTAAAATCAGAATTTTTTGATAAAAAAGTAATTGCTTTGTATACTGGTGCGCCAGAATTAATTTTGGCACACGCAACAAGATATATGGATGTTGATGGTGTAAAACATAAATTAAATAAAGCAAAAATGCGTGAGTTATTATCTTATAACGCAAAACAGGCAAAAAGATTGGTGGCGTTGGCGTATCATGAATGTAAAAATACAGATGGTAAAATTCAAAACGATTTAATTTTATTGTCTTTGGTGGCTATTCGTGATGATGTAAGGGCGGAAGTACCCGCAGCGGTAAAACGTATGAACAACGCGGGAATACAGGTTGTTATGATAACTGGCGATATTATAGATACTGCAAATGCAATCGCTGTTGATGCTGGAATTGTTAAAAATAAAGATGATATTGTTATTTCTGCACCGGAATTGGAAAGTATGTCTGATAATAAAATCATAAAGATTTTACCTAAAATAAGGGTTATTGCACGTGCAACACCATCAACTAAATTGCGTTTGGTTCAAGTGGCACAAAAATTAAATTTATGTATTGGTATGTGCGGGGATGGTACAAATGATGCACCAGCATTACGTCAAGCAGATGTAGGATTTGCAATGGGGTCTGGCACAGATGTTTGTAAAGAGGCGGGCGATATTATAATTACAGATGATAATTTTGTGTCTGTGACAGATACTGTGTTGTTTGGTAGAACATTTATTGAAAATGTAAATAAATTTTTAGCATTTCAGTTGCCAGTAAATATCGCTATGATGATAGCCTGTTTGATTTATCCGATGTTTTTTGGTGTTATGGCATTGACGGCCGTTCAGATTTTAATAATAAACATAGTGACAGATAGTTTGAATTCATTGGCGTTTGGTGGCGAACCAACAAAGTCAGAATATATGCATGTTCCACCGTTGGTAAAGGGTGCACCTTTGATAAATCGCGATATGTTATATAAAGCAATTTTAGATATTTCTATATTTTTATTTGTTATGCTGATTTTAACACTACCTTGGTTTCAAAATGAATTTGGATTTATCGGGGATAAAAATTTATCAGCCAGATTTGCTGTTTTGACTTTTATATCAGTTATAAATGGATTTAATATTCGTGAAAAAGGATTTAATTTATTGCATGGTATTACAAAAAATCCATTATTTATTAGTGTGGCTGTTATTATATTATCGTTTACATTTGTTGTTATAAATTATGGCGAAAAGTTATTTAGTATGCAACCGCTGGACACAAAACAATGGTTGGTGATTTGTTTGTTGTCTTTGATAATAATACCAATGGATTTGATAAGAAAAAAGTTGTTAAAAAAATAAAAATGTTTATTTTATTTTTTCAGCCTGACCGCGTGCCAAATCATCAACGCGTTCGTTGTATTCTTCGCCATTGTGGCCACGTACCCATACCCAATGAATATCACGCACAGACGATAATTTGTCCAATTCAATCCACAGGTCTTGATTTTTTACTGGTTTTTTATCTGCGGTACGCCAATTGTTTTTTTTCCAATTTTTCATCCATAATTGCATGCCGTTTTTAACATATTGGCTATCAGTATGAATTTCAACAGATTTATGGTGTTGACTTGCACGTAAAGCATTTAATACGGCGGTTAATTCCATCCTGTTGTTCGTAGTGTTTGTTTCGCCACCAGAACGTTCTGCGATTTTTTCGCCATCTGTGGCAATAAATGCCCAACCACCGGGGCCAGGGTTGCCCAAACAACTGCCATCTGTCCAAATTTTTAACATTGTATTATAACCTCTTTTTATGATATAATATCATATTATGAGATATGATTCCAATAATTTAAAAGATATGTCTGATTCTGTGCGTGCATTGGCACTGCATAGTGTGTTACAGGCACACAGTGGTCATATTGGTATTATTCTTGGAACCGCTGATATTATGACGTGTGTTTTTGCTAATTTTTTACGTCGTGGTGTGGACCGATTCGTTTTGTCTGCTGGGCATGGCAGTGCTTTGTTGTATTCTGTATTAAAATTGGCCGGGTATAATATTGGAAATTTAAACGATTTTAGAAAAATTGGTGGATTGCCAGGGCATCCAGAATATGGTATTGATGGTGTTGATGCAACAACTGGACCGCTGGGGCAGGGAATTGCAAATGCTGTTGGATTGGCTTTGGCTGAAAAAATAAAAAAAACAGATGCGTTTATTTATTGTTTGTGTTCTGATGGCGATTTAAGTGAAGGTGTTGCCCAAGAAGCAATTGCTTTTGCTGGACGATATCAATTAAATAATTTGATATTATTGTGGGATGATAATGGAATAACAATTGACGGTGTTGCCCAGGTTGATTTAAATGTTGTTGACCGTATGAAAAGTGCGGGGTGGAATGCTGTTTCGGATGTGGATGGTGCGGATTTTGATAAAATAAATACCGAACTAAAAAATGCAAAAAAATCAAAACAACCTGTATTTATTCAATGCAAAGATGTTATTGGTCGTGGTTCAAAGTTATCTGGGACTGCTGCTGCACATGGACTTGCATTAAACGACAAAGAAATGTTGGGTTTGATACAAAAATTTATATCTGTGCGTGGGGATGCATTATGGAATATGTTTGCACGAACAAATATAAAATGTTTTTGTGAAAAACAAAATACTCTTGTACCAAAAATCAATACTGCAAAGTTATTTAATGGTAAAAACGCATCAACGCGTGAGTTATCAGAAATATATTTGAACGCTTTGATTAAAAATGGTGCTAATTTAATCGGGGGTAGTGCAGATTTAGGTAAAAATACCGGTGCACGCGTTGAATGTTCGGTGGATGTTTTGCCAAATAAATTCAAAGGCAACTATGTAAATTACGGCATTCGCGAACATGCAATGGCTGGAATTATGAATGGTATGGCAATTGCTGGATTGCGGCCGTACGGTTCAACGTTTTTGGTGTTTAGTGATTATATGCGTCCTGCAATCAGGTTGTCTGCAATGTCAAAATTGCCGGTTATTTATGTGTTTAGTCATGATAGTATTGCGGTCGGTGAAGATGGACCAACACATCAACCAATAGAACAATTGGCTTCGTTGCGTTTAATACCTGAACTAAATGTTTTTAGACCTTGTAATATGGCAGAAATTGCGTGGGCTTGGAATAGGGCGTTATGCAGTATTTCAAAACCGAGTTGTATTATTTTATCACGTCAAAAATTTAATCAAATTGACACGCCCAAGGATTCAAATATTGATTTTGGGGCTTATGTTATTTATTCAAATCAAAAACGTAAAATTTCACTAACGATTATTGCAACCGGTTCCGAAGTGCCTTTGGCGGTTGAAGTTGCAAAGAAAATATCCATTGGTGTTCAGGTGGTTAGTGTGCCGTCTGTATCAGATTTTAAAAAACAAAAAGCGTCTTATAAAAATACTATATTACGCGGTTTTGTCGTTGTGATAGAGGCATCTGCGTCTGCACCTTGGTTTGAATTTGCGGATGCTGTTATTGGAATTGATAGTTTTGGAATATCTGGGGATGGGAATTCTGTTTATAAACATTTTGGATTTGACATTGATGCGATTGTGAATGATATTATTGGTAAAATAAAATAAAAACAATGTTTGATTATATTTTTGTTTCTGGTTGTGGTGAACAGATACCTGTTGTTATAAATTCAAGACGGGGATTGTCAAATATTACAATTCGACCAAAATTAAACCCAAAAAGGGAAATTGCGATATCAAAACCATGGTTGGTGTCTGAAAAACATGCATTAAATTTTTTAGAATCTAAACGGCGTTGGATTGAAAATATTTATAAATGTGCACCAAAAAAAATTACATTAAAAAGTGGCGATATTGTTGAGTTTCTTGGAATGTCTGTATTGTTGATTCATAAACCGGAAACAAGATTAAATAAATTTGAAGTTTTGAACGAAGGACAAAATGTTTTGTATGTTGGTGGTGATGCTGATATGTTTGAACATCGGGTACGTGATTTTATAAAATCTGAATTATTAAAAAAAATCAAAGATATTATACGAACAACACCGTCGGAATTGTGGCCTAAAAGGATTGCTTTGCGTGACACGTCATCGCGTTGGGGTAGTTGTTCCAGCTCTGGTACGATGTCTTTTTCGTGGCGATTGGCATTTGCACCGATGGATATATTGCGTTATGTTGTTATACATGAAGTTTCGCATGTTAAATATATGAATCATTCCCCGGAATTTTGGGCATTTGTTTCAGAACTTTACGGGCCGGGTGTTGGGCGTGCACGTCGCTGGTTAAATCAGAATGGTTCTGGACTATATTGTTATTTATAGTTGATTTTATTTCGTTTTTATTATATTATTTTTAAATTATATTATGCTTGTACTATACTTAATAAAAATTAATTTATAGGTATTTATTTTTATTGAATAAAAATAAAGACAAAAATTTTTTGAACTTCCTTTATTATTGTTTCTAATTTAGCATCATTTAATGGTAAATTTTTTAAAAAATCTAATAAATAATCTTTAATTAGATCAATTTTTGATCTATAACATTTCGTAAAATATATATTTATATGAGTGTATCAATAGAATATACAGATTTTCTGAGGCAGTGCCGTGAGATTGTGGGTGAAAGGTATGTTCTTGATGCACCTTCTGCTGTTCTTCCTTACGTTAC
>CALCGS010000047.1 GCA_937901165.1 uncultured Alphaproteobacteria bacterium | reverse complement strand
CATGCACACCATTTTTAATAATTTCATAATGCAAGTGTGGGCCAGTAGATAATCCAGTTGAACCAGCATACCCAATTATTTGCCCTTGACGAACAGTTGTTCCAACTTTGACCCCTTTTGCAAATTTTGACATATGGCCGTACAAAGTTTCAAAAGAACCATTGTGTCTGATTTTAACAAAATTACCATGGCCACGATTATAACTGCGCGCAACTACACGCCCTGCCCCAGCGGCTGGAATTGGTGTTCCTGTTGGTGCACGGAAATCAACACCTTTGTGTGCACGGGTAAATCCCAAAACCGGATGTTTACGTTTGTTTGAAAAACTGCTGGTAATTTTGGCATTATTTATTGGTGTACGTTTCAAAGACTTGATTGCACCATTTCCCTTTTCATCATAATACCCGGTTGTACCATCGTCCTTTTTAAACCGATACATTTTAACATTACCACGCAATGCATCAAAAGAAACCGCCAACACACGCCCATTTTCAACCTTTTTCCCATCGCGGAAATTTTCTTCGTATAAAACAAAGAATTCCTGACCCGCACGAACATCACGTTCAAAATCCATTTCAAACGCCAGTAAATCATAAACCTCTGCTAATATGCCAGTTGGAATTTTTGCACGCATCCCCGCCACATAAAAACTATCCCCTTCCTGGATTTGTCCTTTTTTATAAACAACATGTGTATCACGTTCAATATCAACTGTTTGACATTTCCAATCCCCCTGTTCGTTACAAGTCAATTCAACCTGGCGCCAAGGCGATGGAATAAAAACAATCTTTTTAAGTGGTGCATCATCATTATCGCGAACAAATTCAATTTTATCCCTATCCGCACGCAAATTCGCAATTCCCGCATCTTTTTTTAATATATCAGCAATTTTAACAACATCACTGTGGCAAACACCCTGGGCAGCCAAAATCCCAGACAAAGTATCCCCAGACGCAACCACTACAATTGATTTACATTCCGAATCAATATTTACATCACTTTTTACACCAGATTTGTGTGTAACAAATAAATACCCAGCAACCAATACCAATATGATAGCCAGAGCAACCAACAATTTAGTTATAATTTGTATATCAAGAATATTTTTTACTTTTGTCATAAATTGCATTATAATAAAAATATGAAAACAAATCAAGCATTCACAATTTTATGTCAGGCAAGTGATTCCCACACCGCCAGAATTATAACGGAAAACCAAAAAAAATTTAATTTATTTTCTGTCTTAATAATGGCGAAAAAATTAAAACAAGGTATGCCTGTTGCAAAAATAATTCATAAAAAATGGTTTTATGGCCTGCCTTTTTATACAAACACACATACTTTGGACCCACGCCCCGACACCGAAACATTGATAGAATCGGTTATAAACGACTATAAAAACACAACCGAATCAAAATCTATTTTGGATTTGGGTACCGGTACCGGATGTATAATATGCAGTATTATCAAAAACATACCACTATTTTCTGGTGTTGCTATGGACAAATCTTACCAGGCATTACGGGTTGCAAATAAAAATATAAAATCACTAGAATTACACAATAAAGTAAAAATAAAACACGGAAATTTTTGTAAACCTATTCATATAAAACAAAAATTTGATGTAATTGTATCTAATCCGCCATACATAAAATACGGTGATTCAAATGTTGATATTGGTGCTATGCACGACCCAAAAATCGCTTTATATGCCAAAAACGATGGGTATTTCGCATACGAACGAATCGCAAAACACGCAAAAAATTTAATTAAACCAAACGGCAAAATATATCTTGAAATTGGAATAAATATGGGCGATACGATTCGTAAAATATTTTCTGAATCCGGATGGACTTTCGAACGCACTGAACGCGACTTGTCTGGCATTGAACGCGTACTTGTTTTTAAGGCTTAAAAATCAATATCTAAATTTTCAAAATCAGCGTGTCCTGCACCATTTACAACAATGATATTTTTATCTTTTAACCACCGTTTTGATAATTCAATCGGCACAACTTTATCTTTATCACCAACATAATGAACCTGAACAACATTGGGCAATTCATACAAATTTTTAGAATCTTTTAATGGTATATCACCAAAAAATTCAGTCCATTCGGAATGATTTAACATTCCCGCAATAGTAATCCATTTTTTTACTTTGATATTAGGATTTTCTTGTATCACCAACCCAGAAATCATTGCCCCACCAGAATACCCAATTAAAACCACTGGTTTATTTCCGGCAACTTTTTTTACAACCAATGACATAGAATTTATAATATCCTGCGAAAATCTACCTGTGGTCCAATCTGTATAATTACAATTATCAGCCATAATAAATTGACAAGGTCGCGCAATATAAACAACATTTTTATTTGTATCTTTGTTTGCCAAATCCCGCATCAATGTTCCACGCGGTGTTGGATTATTTGACGGCCGTCCAGACGCATTAAATGCATAGCCATCACCTTCTATGTAAATATGAACATCTGAATTTTTATCTTGAATTTTTTGCCATGTTGCAATTTCATATTTTTCTGACTTTATTGGCAAAAATTCAAACCCATCCATACTGACATTTTTATCGATTACACATCCGGATATTAAAAAAAACAAATAGAACTTTTTAATCATAATTTTACAAATAATTATTTTCACGCTTTAATTCATAAAAATTGCAACAATCACCATGACCAAACACAACAAAAACATCATCCGCCAAACCCAAATTATAAATCTTGGATATAGATTTTTTTAATTCGCCAACATTTCCACCAACCAAATCAAATCGCCCAACACCATTTTTGAAAATAGTATCCCCAACAACAAACAAATTAAAATCATCAAACAAATAACCAACACCACCCATTGTGTGTCCCGGCAATTCAATAACAGACACAAACAAATCATCCAATATTTCTAATCTTTCCACCGGCAAAGCACGCGAAACATCATCATTTGACGATAAAGAATCAATTCCAAACTGATTTAACAAATCATTTCCCCAACCAATCAAAAATTTATCATTTGGATGTAAAAACCAATCTATATTATACAACCGAACGAGTCCTGGTGCCGCAGAAATATGGTCTGGATGACCATGGGTCGAATAAATCGCAACCAAATTCCACCCATTATCATCCAATAATTTTTTCCAATCAGCTGGCACACCCCAAGAATCAAAAATCACACAATTTTTACCATCTGTCACCAATACAGAATTAGTGTTTTCAGGTTCCATATTCACAACATAGAACTGAAATTTATTTTGTTTTTTTCTTGGTTCCAGATTCAGTTTTTTTAGCAACATTTTTTTCCTTTTTTCCAGCACCAGCAATAATATTTTTAATTTCTTCACCGGTCAAAGTTTCATTCTTTAATAATTCATTTGCCAAAACTTCCACTGTTTTCTTATTTTTTTGAATCAACTTGATTGCATCAGCATGCGCCCTATCCAACCAAGAACGAACTTCGGCGTCAACCAACTGGGCGGTTTGTTCAGACGCATTTTCCAACGCAGTCCTGCCACCAAAAGTTGTTGCCTGTTTAATTGCAACCGTTCCTATTTTTTCAGACAATCCCGCTGTCGTCACAGAATATCTAGCCAATCTGGTTGCCATTTCAATATCACTTTCTGCACCGGTCGTTATTTTATCAGCACCAAAGAAAACCTCTTCTGCACCCCTGCCAGCCAATGCGACAGATAAATTTGCACGTACTTCGGATATAGTCATAGAAACCTTGTCATCAATTGGTAAATGTTGAACCATACCCAACGCACGTCCACGTGGAATAATTGTTGCCTTGTGTATAGGGTCGGTAACATCTGCATACATAACACTAACAAACGCATGTCCTGCCTCATGAAATGCAGTAAGTTTTATATCTTCGGGACGCATTTTTCTATTTTTCTTTGGCCCCATCAATATTTTATCACGCGCTTCATCTAAATCAATTTGTTCAATAGAAGTATGTCCAGCCCTAACCGCGTGCAAAGCACCCTCGTTTAATAAATTTTCCAAATCAGCCCCGGAAAATCCAGTTGTTCCACGTGCAACATTTTTCAAATCAACATTATCGGAAATCTTAAATTTTTTTGCATGTAATGCCAAAATATCGGTTCTGCCCGACAAATCAGGTAATTCAATATGAACTTGTCTATCAAAACGACCAGGACGCAATAACGCTGGGTCCAACATATCTGGTCGATTTGTTGCACCAATAACAATAATACCAGTGTCATTTGCGAACCCATCCATTTCAATCAACAACTGATTCAAAGTTTGTTCCCTATCTTGGTCATTAAAAGAATGTGTACTACGTTTTTGCCCAATGGCATCAATTTCATCAATAAACAAAATACAAGGTGCGGTCTTTTTTGCCATTTCAAACATTTCTTTAATTTTTGCAACACCTAAACCAACAATTATTCCTGAAAAATCACTGCCCGATGCCGCAAAGAAAGGAACATTAGCCTCACCAGCAATAGCACGTGCCAATAATGTTTTACCAGTCCCCGGTTCACCCGCCAACAATATCCCACGTGGCACACGCGCACCAACAGCCTTGAATTTATCCTTGTGTTTCAAGAAATCAACAATTTCTGACAATTCTTGCTTTTCCGCATCAATACCCGCAACATCTGCAAACGTGGTTTTTGTTTTACCAGTTGTAATTTTAGTTGGATTTTGACCAATTAAACTGCGTGTGAT
>CALCGS010000046.1 GCA_937901165.1 uncultured Alphaproteobacteria bacterium | reverse complement strand
GGTGATTTTTGTTATTTTGGCAGCCCCATCTGTGCAATTCACGAATTGATTTTATGCGTGATTTGTTGTTGTTTGGGAAAGAAATAAGGTGTTTTTAACGAAACATTATAAAATATTTTAGTACATTTCAGGTGTCGCAATATCTAATATTTTATTTAAAGATGATACATTATTGTTTGTTCTGTTTGCAACGATATTTCTAAACATAACTGCAGCGGCATTTCCAACAGTAAAAGCCATTTTTTCAACAAATAATTTATTGTAAATAAATCGTGTATTACCTTTGTTATTATGATCATAAGTTATTGCTATAGAATCTGCTATTTTTTTTATCTCAGCATATTGTGCAGATTCTTTCGTTATTTTTTTATGTGGTATCTTTCTTGCTTTGTGATAAAACACATTTTCATATTGTTTTTGTCCCTGAATTAATATTACTTGCATATCTTCTGTCATTAACGCTTCAATATCTTCATCGTTTAATACTGTACGTTTTTCTGTTCCATGCTTGTATGTACCTGATGATTTCAGTATTCCTTGCATCATATGATGTTTTACATATGGTTTTACACCAATGTCAGGAGTATTTATTAACATAAGGTATTGTTCAAAATGTGTTAATTCATGAATAATGGCATTAACAATATTTTCTTGAGTATTTAGATTATTTAATTCTACAAACCCTAGTGGGCTAAAGCCACCATATTGTTGTTGTGCTTTATCTGTGTCAATTAATAATTCTGGTGCATTTTCCCCCCAACCACGACACGTTATGTACAAATTATAAAAAGCATGTGCAAAACCAGCATTATCGTTTTTATATTTTTTTGACACTTCTGAAATCTGATTAATATTGTCTGTAAAAAATTTTAATACCGGATTAACATATTTTAATAAAGCTATATTACTTCTATACTTAAAAGTCTTATCTTTTACAGATATTTGTCTATGATTTGGAATTAAATTTTTTGGCAATCCTTGTGATAGTTTTTGTTGATTAAAACCTGCTTTCCCATCTGTTTGTTTAGTTAATTCACGCATAATATCTGCTTTTGACCAGCCGTCTTTATGCATACGGGCTATCGTATCAATAATTTTGGCATTCGCCACCATATCTTCAACGACATTATTTCTTGTTTCTGGACTAACCACAAGATTGATAAACACATCATTTGCCAGAAATTCCCATTTATTAAAACCTATTTTTTCAAGTCTATTCAGTGCCTGCATTAATGAAATTGGAACAAACTCATATTTTTGTGAATTTTTCTCATATCTTTTTATATCTTGCTTTATTTCTTCTTGGGTTGTTCCTAAATTCTTTGAAAAAGCTCCTAATTCACGCCAGAATTTACGTATGTCCAAACAGTTGAACCAATCTAAAGAATTTTTTATTACATTATAGATAAACTCTTCTGGAACAGAGTGTTTTTTCATCATTATTATTTTTTCAAAAACAGCATCGTCTATAGGAGTTTTCGAAACATCGTCTTCTGTTGTGTTCTTTAACAAAATATAGATTAATTTATCTGCAACATGTTCAGATAATTTATATTCTTGTGTAATCTTGAAAAAGAAATCTTCTAAAGTCATATATCAAACATTCTTGGTCATAATTATATCATTTATAGTTTTCGTAATCCACAATAAAAAACACATTTCTACAATCAAAACTTTCGAACTCGTGCAAGTATTGGAAATCCAATAAAAAAACCGACCCAAACGGTCGGTTTGATGTTTCGCTCGGCACTTTGTGCCTGTGCGGCATTCCTGACGCATCGCGATAAATCGCTCTGCTACTCATAGTGGCAGGGCCATCTGTGCAATTCACGAACTGATTTTATTCATGAATTGTTGCGGTTTGGTAAGGAAATAAAAATGTTTTTGAATAAAGTTAATATCATGGTATAATGCCAACTATGGAAGAACAAATAAAATCTATAATAGCACAGATGCACACCATGTTTCATGGTGCTGTTGGACCGCGTTCACGTTATGATTATATGAAATCGCAAGGTGTGTCTGGTAGAGATTGGCATTTTGGCTTGTCTGCAGAAGATATAATAAAAGATAAAATTCCTGCTAATGTTATTGGCTGTACGGGACGTGCAAAATTGTTTTGTTATTTGGCAGCTCAGAAAGGAATCAAAGCACATGTTGTTTGTACCGCAAAATATGATGATTGGAAAGCAACGCATGATGGCAAAGCAAATCATATGAACGGACATCAAATAATAGCTGTTGAAATTGATGGAAAAATGCGTGTTTTTGATCCAGGACGAAAAAATTTGGTGTTTATTGATACAGATTTAAAAAGTGGCGAATTTATTGATGCAATCGGCAGTGGAAAGAAAGAATATATTGTCTCGGCGGTTGTGCCTGGTGATGAATTCACAAAACTGAACACCTATCAACAGTTAAGTAATTTATATTCCAGTGGCGATATGAATAATTCTGCATTTACAATCAAAACTCAAAAAGCAAACATTTTTAACAATGGCAGTAAGCTTGTAGCCAATAAAATTGCAAGCATATTTAACCGCTTGATGCCAGGCAGAGAAGACAAATAAAACATTTATCAGATTTTTCACAAATAAATAAAAATAAGCACAACGAATACGAACCATGAAAAAGGTTAGGTTTCTAACCTTTTCTTTTTAAAAGTTCGTAAATTGGCAAAACGGCGGATGTTTTCAACAACTAACTTACGAACTCGTGAAAGTATTGGAAAACAAATAAAAAATCACCCAAACGGGTGTTTTTGTTATTTTGGCAGGGCCATCTGTGCAATTCACGAACTAATGAAATCAAAGATTTGTTGTTGTTCGGGAAAGATATTAAAACATTTTTAGAAATTTTGTGATATAATGATTTCTGAATAATGAAAGGATTAAAAATGCAAAAATGGGAAAAAGCACTTGATAAATTCTTGCAACGATACATAAATGAACCTTGGTTCGAAGGTGCTTTGTTGTGTGGTTCGTATGCCGCCGGCAATCAAAATAAATTTTCTGATATAGATGTTGTCATTATCGGTAAAAATGATATGGGATTCCAAGAAAAATCCAATTGCTATGTTGATGGTTTCTTGATGGAATATACAATAAACCCAATATATAAAATCCAAGAATACATGCAATCTGGAGTTGAAAGACACAGTTTGATTGACCAGAATATGTTTGCATATGGGGTTATATTGCACGATAAACGTGGTGTAATGAAAAAACTTCGCCAGCAATCTGTTCGTGATTTGAAAAAGAAGATAAAACCGTTTTCTAAATACGCAAATGATTTCACAAAATATGGTCTGTGGTGCAATTACGATGATATGATTTCGTTAAAACAAGACGGATACCCAATAGATTTAGTATATTGGGTTTTGGTTGGCCGATTGATTACAGCATACTGTGATTTTAATTGTTTGCCCAAATACCCAATGTCCAAAATACAAAAAATGTTGTTAGATCCAAAATATGCGAAAAAATATCATGCGGATAATTTGCCAGATAAGAAATTTATAAATTTATTGCAGGGATGCTTTAATGCCAAATCAAAAGAAAAAATGTCTGCCATAGATAAACTATACAAGTATGTAATTAAATCTGGCGGTGGATTTGATATTGGGCAATTCCGCGGAAAACGAAAGATTGAAAAAAGATAAAAAAGTTCGTAAATGTGTGAAACGGTGGGTGTTTTCACCACCTAACTTACGAACTCGTGAAAGCATTAGAAAACAAAGAAAAACCGACCCAAACGGTCGGTTTGAATTTTTGGCAGCCCCACTGGGATTCGAACCCGGATTCTCACCTTGAAAGGGTGGTGTCCTAACCATTAGACGATGGGGCCAAAAACTTTTCTTTGCAGAGTTTACTAAATATTTTATAAATTGTCAAGAATTATATGCTTTTTCCTTTCCTTTGTTTTAGCAATTTTTCAAAACTGCCAAATGATGTTTTTGTTGCATATAATACTTTGAATAATGTTTCGGTGGATAACCAACGTGGCTGTCCATATTTTGATTCACGTTTAGATTTATTAAATATAGTCGAATCAAGACCAGATTTGCGCGCCAAACCACAACACGACATATTATTTTTAGCAGCAAGTAAATCTATACCATTCCACAAATCTTTGCAAGTTATCATTTTTTTCCTTTTGGTCATAGGATGATTTTGACACAAGAATCACAAAAAACAAACTCGTTCGCCTATAAATAGAACACAATCGCAAATTTTATGCTACTACACTATGTTTTTGATTTTTTGTTCGATTCGTTTTTATAAGTTTGATTTAATTATTTTTATTGCTAACATATACTGCATAAGGATTTTTTATGAATGCGAATATAAATGTATCTGCACAAGCGGTTGTTTTTAACGAAGATTCTGTGTTATTGGCAAAAGAAAAAGGGGAATCTTTTTATTTCTTGCCTGGGGCAAATATAGAGTTTGGCGATAACGCAAAACAAACTGTTGCAAAAAATTTACAAAGATTGACATTTGGGTCCGGATATAAAATTCTGGAACCTATTGGATTTTTTGAAGATTTTTATGCAGACGATTGTCAACATCAACAATATGTTATATTGTTTTTAGCGTGGGCATCAAACCCGGATGCAATTACATCAGATAAAGAAAATTTAGATTTTAAATTTATTAAATTATCTGATTTGAAAAATACTAGATTGGAATATGATTGGTTGGCCGATGCCATTATAAATTATTATCAAAATGAACAAATCTTTATTAAAATAAATATGATCTGCTACATGAAATCTATATAACATAAAGCGTTGCTGAGAATTGTATGTAATTTCTTTTGTTTTTCGATTTTAGTTTCTTGCTTTAAACTATATGGACGGTCACCTAAAAGGATTTCATCAAAACATTTTCCAAAAATCCTATACGAATAGGTTTTACTGGTTTTGGCAGAACCGGAAAAACCAACCTCATA
>CALCGS010000045.1 GCA_937901165.1 uncultured Alphaproteobacteria bacterium | reverse complement strand
AATCACGAGGGACAGGTATGGATGCGTTTACATGGTGCCAGGGTTCCGTGGGTGGCATACGAATCGAAAATTTTATCAAAACAATATCTGGTTGATTTAATACATACTGTGGCAAACATATATGACAAACCATTTGAACCATCACATGGGATACCTGTGGTTTATGCTACATTACCAGGCAATCATCGTTTTTCTGCGATTGCGGGACCAAATGTACAATATGACGAACGCGATATAACCGGTGGGGTCGCTATGAACATTCGTGCCAGCAGCGCCCCAGATACCAGTTTTGAAAACTATCATTTATCCAAAGGACAACCTTTGATGAAGGTAAAACCACGTGATAATGTTCGCCCTGATGACCCGTATGAACGTTTAATGTCTGCAATAAATGATGGTAGTCCCATTTTAATAAGTGGTGCAACAGCAACTGGTAAAACAACTTTTTTGAATCACATGCTTAAACAGATAAATCAAAACAGTCGTGTTATAACCGTTGAAGATGCACGTGAAATAAATGTTCCACAGGAAAATCGTGTTCATTTTGTGTTATCCAGAACAGAACAAAACAACGACTTTAATTATGCCAGATTATTAGATTTGGTTGTTCGTATGACACCTGATGTTATTATTGGTGGTGAAATTTCTACTGATAATGCGGCTGTAATGTGGGAAATGCTGGGAACTGGACACGACCATTTTTATACAACAATACATGCAGAATCAGCAGAGGCTGCATATGCCGCATTTGCAGACAGAATTTTACATACACAACCCGCATACGACAGAACTGATTTAATTGCAGAAATGAAAAAGAAAATTCGTGTTGTTCAATTGTCACGCGATGGTGCATTGCGGGCAGTGACAGAAGTTGTGTAAAAATACTTGCTTTTCCTTTTTATTGCAATATATTTTTATAGTCAACTTAAGAGGTACATACATGTATAACAACCCAATTGAAGAAAGTCTTGTTTTTGCATTAAAAAAGCATGGATTAGTTTCTGAAAATGGAAATATTCTAAATCACAATGCCTATATTGCGTTTTTAGATAATAAAATCAAAGAAAATTATAAAACATTGTCTGGATATGCTGATATTGATGGCAACTTTAATTATCGTTATAAAACGAAAATAAACGAACTGTTTAATGAAATTAATTGCCTTGAAGAATATAAACAACGTAAAAAAACAATTATGCTTTCTTTGCCAGAAGAAAATATTGAAAACACAAATAGATTTGGGGTGTTTAAGTCGCTTTGTAAATTTATTAAAAGCAAACAAAGATAATACTACATAAAATTGATTGGATTTACATCTATTTTAACCCGCACATTTGCGGGTGCTTTTATACTAGAAATCCATTTTGCAACAATTGGTTGCAAATTTGCACGTGCATCACCAGATACCAAGAAACGCATACGATACCAATTTCTTATTTGATAAACCTGGGCATTTATTGGCCCCATTATCTTGCCACCATTTAATATAGGTGCAACAGCAGATAAATCAGCACAATATTTTTGTAATACGTTTTCTTTTTCTGCTTCCACTATAACTGCTATCAATTGTCCAAATGGTGGCATTTTTGCAAGTTGACGTGCCGACATATCAGCATCCATAAAAGAATCCCTATCACAAGAACATATTGATTGTAACACAGGATGATCCGGTTGATATGTTTGCATATAAACAACGCCAGGAAATTCACCACGCCCAGCCCGTCCTGCGACCTGAAACAATTGTTGAAAAGTATGTTCCGCCGCACGAAAATCAGTACCAAACAACCCCATATCAGCATCAACAACACCAACCAATGTTAAATTTGGAAAATGATGTCCCTTGGCAAGAATTTGCGTTCCAATTACAATATCTATGTCCCCAGATTCCATTTGCGAAACCAAACGTTCCAAAGATTGACGCGTCAAAATTATATCACTGGACACCAATGCAGTACGCGCGTTTGGAAATTTTATTTGTACTTCTTGTTGTACACGTTCCAACCCCGCCCCACGCATAGATATTTCACCACCACATTCAGGACATTTTTCAGGAAACGCCATTGTTCGTCCACACATATGACATAATAATTTATTTATTCTTTTATGATATGTCATCCCAACAGAACATTCAGAACAAGTTGCAACCCAACCGCATTTCTTACATCCTATGATTGGTGCGAAACCACGTCTGTTTATGAATAACATAACCTGTTGTTTGTTATTTAATGTTTCTTGGATTGCATCACATAATTTTGGCGACAAATTACCATGAACATCTTGGTCGTTTATTTTATAATCGGTTGGTTTATTTTCACGCATATCTATTGTTTCTATGTGTGGTAATTGTGCACCGCCATAACGCGATGTCAGTTTTAATATTTTATATTTTCCAACATTTACATTATGTAAAGTTTCAGATGACGGTGTCGCACTGGCCAACACAACAGGAATTTTTGCAATATTCGCACGCAACACAGCCATATCACGCGCATGATAATTCCCCATATCTTCTTGTTTATACGAAGTATCGTGTTCTTCATCAATGACAATCAAAGATAAATTTTGCCATGGCAAAAACAAAGCACTGCGTGTTCCAACAACAATTCTAATTTTGCCATTCATTACACCACGCCATATATCCCGCCTGCGAGCAGCGGTTAAATTGCTGTGCCATACAACAGGTTCTGCACCAAACCGCGATGTAAAACGTTGTAAAAATTGTGCAGTCAAAGCAATTTCAGGCATCATCAATAACACAGAACCACCCTTGTTATATGCCTTTAATACAGCATCAAAATACACCTGGGTTTTACCACTGCCCGTTATACCATCCAATAAAAACACAGAAAAACCACCAATATTTATTGCATTTGCAATTTCGTTTGCCGCCAACTGTTGTTGCGAATTTAAAATAACACTGCCGTTATCAATATAAGCATATTCATATTCTGAATCTGATTTATTACGAGATTCACACGGGGTTAAAATCCCCTTTTTTATCATTGTATTTATAACAGCCCCAGATACGTGCGTTATATTTTTTATATCAGATACAGACATCGCATCATTATCGTTTGATGCAAACGCATCAGATACAACCAAACGGGCATCTGTCATTTTGCCAGTGGTATTAAAATCAAATTTGTATAATTGTTCTTGTTTGGGCGGCAAAAAAGCATCTGGGACATTTATTATCAATCGTAATACAGCACCTGGCGCCATAAGTGTCCACTGGGACATTTTTTGTATCCACTGTAAATCTGAAACAGATAATTTGTTTGAAAAAATTTCACCAACGTCTTTTATTTTTTCGGGAGGCAAACCACTATCGCCCATTCCCCAAACAATTCCAATATAAGGTCTGTTCATAACAGTTACACGAACAAATTGTCCAATATCAGCATTACCGGTTAAACGATAATCGTATCCGGTATTTATTACATTTGGAATCAATATTTTTACTATATTACCAGTTTGAAACATATTTATAAAGTACTTGTTTTTTTATCTTTTTTCAATATTATTTATTATAGTGGGTATACAGAGGATTTTATGTGGAAATTATTTTTTGAATTTATGTACTTTTTAACATATTTTATACCATCGAAAAAATTACGTTCTTGGGTTCGCACTGAAAAACTGTTTGATTATAAAACGAAATTAAATGCTCTTAAATCAAATTGTCCCGAACTGAATTTCAAAACCATACGTTTGGCCAAAGGCGGTGGCAGTTTGGCATTTATAATAGAAAATAAAATCGTTTTCAAGGTTCGCAAACACAATGATGAAGCAACTATTATCTTCCCACGTTTTGAACGCGAAAAAAGAATAACTGATGCGTTGCGTCCATATTGTCCTATTATGATTCCACAAATTGAATTAGTACGCATTGGAAAGTTCATTTTTTATAAAACTGTTTTTATTCCGGGAAAAATATTGATAAATATGCCTTTTAATAAAATTATAAAGAATCAAAACAAAATCGCAAAACAGTTGGCAAATGTAATATTTAATATTTTTAATAGCAATCCCAAAGAAATAGCTGATTTGGCGGGTAATAATGTAAACAAACCTGGCCACGGATGGATAAACGGCGATATGTGTAGTAATATACTAGTAAACCCAAAAACAATGGATATTACCGGCATTATTGATTGGGAATGGGCACGATATGGGTTGTTAAAAGACGAATTTTTTGGTATTTACAGGGTCAGAAAAAAAATGACAAAAACCAAAATTCCCGAACTCGTAGAAAAAGAATATTTGAAATTATTATGATTCTTTTATAACACCACACAAAAATATTGACAATCGCGTTTTTTGTACTATGATTTTTCCAAACAACATAGGAGTAGACAATGAACGCAAAACAACATTTTGAAGATTACAAACAGAAAGTATCTGATTTTTTCTTGCAAAATCATGGTTGTTCTTATGCAACATTTCAAGAATACGGTGATACTTGGCGTATAAAATTTCCATATTCTGTAACAGCCGAAATAAATTTAATTAATTTTACAAAAACGTATCTTAATTGCTTACCAACAACACTTGCGCATAATCCGTATTTTTTATCGTCTATTATAAATGAAATATCAAAATATTTATCTGTGTACACCATACATTCTGGCAAACACAAAAATAAAAATATCGCGAAAAACGCAATACGTGATGAACTAAATAAAACACACATTGTTCGTTTTGTTATAAATCAACAAATATACAAAGTATATTAAAAAACTACAAAACCGTTAAAACATCTGATTTTGATGGTATATGTTTTATTTCTATATCGGCAATGAACTGGCCCCGAAACCATGTTCGTTGCCGTTTTGCATATTGGTTTGTTTTTGTTATCCAATTTGATATACATTCTTGTTCAGATATTTTACCACGCAGAAAATCAACCAACTGAACCGCACCAATCGCACGTGATGGGTTCCAATTATTTTGTATTATCTGGCGTGCTTCGTCATGAGCCCCACCGCGAATCATTTCAGGAATACGATTTGATATTCTGGTACGTAATTCGTCCAATGGTG
>CALCGS010000044.1 GCA_937901165.1 uncultured Alphaproteobacteria bacterium | reverse complement strand
ATTGATATTATTGGTGTCCGCGCGGACACCAATATCGCCAAATATATTTTTTTGCTGTTCTGTCAATGATTCAAATTGTTCATTTGATATTATTCGCAATAACAAACCATCAGAATTACGTTCCGACAAAACGGGCATTATACGATTTTCAGATATTCCATTATCACGCAAAACCTGTTCTATCATTGCCAACCTGCGTGCAACAAGTTTACGATTATCCTTATCATTTACAGATATTTGCGGAATAGATATTTGCACAGAATCAGATGGACGTCCAATCAATATACCAGCATATTCTTGTAATAAATTATAATTATCACGCGATAACGCAGAATCATTTTCACGGAATTTTATTTTTATTTCCAATGGTCTGATACCATCATCAGCCCCAGAAAATATTGTATCAACAGCCATACTATCATCACTTAACAAATCAAAATCATCCATAGAATCATCACGTTCCATAGTTGATAAATGTTTGTTTTCAGATAAAAATGTTTTTCTAAATGCCGCACGCAACTGGGATGGCGACATCTTGGTCATATCTTCACGAACAGATGCAATTGATTTTTTTTCATTGTGCGTAGATTCGCGTTTTTCAACCTTGCGAACAACAACATCTTCATCTTCCATAGGAACAATCATACGCGCAATTTTCTTTTCAGGTTCGGACACATTTTTTTCCTGCTTTGCCAAAAATACCGATGATTGACGTTTTGATTTTTGCGACACACCAACACTTTCATCCGCACGTTTTTGTAATTCCGTCAATTTTGCAATTTGTTTATCTATATTCGACATAATATTTATATTTTTTTCCAATTCTGCTTCAACCTCTTGACGTCTTACATAATTATTTTCAGCAACAGGTTTAAGTGTGGCAAATTTTGTCGGACTTTCCAAACTTTCTTCGGGCAAAGATTCAAGAGAACTTATCACCTTGAATTCATTTGCAAGCGGCATACGCAAAGGTTCGTCATTGGATGCCCACAAATTAGAACTGGGTTTTTTGGGATTCAAAAAATCCACCTTGGCAATTATTTCTTCTTTGGATGATTTTGTACCAGAACGTGCAACAACTTTCCTGGTTTCAGTTTTTTCACGAACAGGTGCAACAGATACATTTTGTACAGATTGCACATATTTATTATTTTTACTTGCAATATCACCAAACGCAGCACGTGCAGAAACACCACCACGCCCAACATTTACAACCGGCAATCCAACCGAACCATACGATGATAAAGTAAATAATATCCCCAAAAAAGATACCGAAATTAAACGCATATTTTTTTTCCTTCCATTGCAATCATAAAACAAATGTCGATTCGCACGCAAGAAAAAAATTATTTTCTATATTTTAATTTTCGTTTTGTTATCTTATGAACTTTTTATTATTTTAATACAACGTCTGTTATTTTTTTTACAGCCTCATTTTTCACCAAAGACTTTTCTGCCATTTTTTCCAATCTTGAAGGATTGTCAAATAAATCAGACAATGTCGCAGATAACCATTTTGGGGTAAATTTCGATTGCTCTATTGCAAAACCACCGCCAAGACGTGCGAAAGATTCAGCATTTGCAGCCTGGTCTGGATTTATATTTAATGGAACAAGTATTGCACCGCGACCAATCGTTTCTAATTCTATCACCGTACTCGCACCACTGCGTCCAATTACCAAATCAGAATCTTTTATCGCAGAAGCCATATCATGAATAAAAGACAAAACATTTGCATGAATTTTATGCGACGCGTAAAACATTTGTAATTTTTCAACATTTTCTGGTCTTGTTTGATGCGTTATAAATATTTTTTTATTTTGCATTAACGAAATCGCTTCTGGTACAACGTCATCTAAAATTTGTGCTCCAAGAGAACCACCAGTCACCAACAAATGCGATTTATTTGGTATTTTTGCACCGGCAAATTCCATTATTTCAGAACGAACAGGCAAGCCTGTATAAACTATATTTGCATTACTATTTTTGGGCATTCCTGAAACACTTGGAAAACTTGTCATCAAAGTTTCAACCCAACGCATTGCAAATCTGTTTGCACGACCAATCGCTGCATTTTGTTCATGTAAAAATGTTGGTATATGCCAAACATGCGCCGCGAAAACAGCAGGAACAGATGCGTACCCACCAAAAGCAACCAATTTTTTAGGACGAACAAACCCAAACACCATAATCAACCATATTGCAGATACACCAATTTTCATCAAAGATGAAATTTGTTTTATCTTGCTTTTTGCACCAACACCAGATGCCCAAACACGTTTAATCTTGGCACCATTTGGTGCAGATTTTTTTACCATATCGACCGTACGTCCATCGCACGATATTATTACTTTATGACCAAGAGTTGCAAATTCTTGTGCGACACTTAATGCAGGAAAAACATGTCCACCTGTTCCACCTGTTGCTATCCATATTTTCATATTATCCACCTTTTTTTATTTCCATTTATCTTCACGAATTATAGCCAAAATTATACCAAACAGCAAACTAAATGCCAAAAACGAACTGCCACCGAATGATATAAATGGCAATGTCATACCCTTTGGTGGCATCAAATGTAAAGCCGTACCTAAATTCATACAAACCTGAACAGAAAACAACGCAAATGTCCCACTAACCGCATAAAAAACAAATTTATCACGTGCAGATATAGCATTTTTGACCAATCTTTGAATCACATATACCAATGCCCCCAACAAAAAACACGCCATTATAGCCCCAACATCTTCAACCAAGGCAGAATAAACAAAATCACTTTCTGCCATTGGTAATTGTTCCGCCGCAAAAGCCTTTTCACCCATTCCAAACAGCCCACCTTGGCGTATAGCATTTATCGAATACCAAACCTGTGATTTTTCTTCCAATTCCCCAGATACAAATTGTAGCACTCGTTTATGAACGTGCGGCTGAAATAAAAATGCAACCACCAAACCAATACCAACCAAACTTATTCCACAAAAAATAAATCTACGCGGCAACCCCGCAACAATCAACATAACCCCAACTATTGAACAATACAAAATAGATGTTCCTATATCAGGTTGCTTAAACAACAAAACTATCAATAATGCAAAAAGTACAATATATGTCCACCAAGACAACCAATTTAATTGCCACACATCCTTTTTAGTGAATATATCATCACCGTATTTATCCTTCATTTTTGATAAAAACCACGCGGTTAAAATTATAAACCCAGGTTTCATAATATCCGAAGGCATAAAAGAATGACCAGCAAAAACTATCCATCTGGAAGAACCGTTTATAACATTAGATTGAAAAGCAGTAACCCCAATCAACAAAAAACATCCTACAACATTAAATATTGATATCCATAATATCTTCTTTTTATCTAACATACTGCCACCAATTAAAGCTATCCCACCAAGAAAATAAAAAGGCAACATACTCATAAAAAAGTGATACCAATTCCAATCTTTTCTTACCGACATAGCAGACCCTGTCGATAAGGCGGCAAACATACCGATAAAAACCAATACAATAATACCAATAAATAACTTTTTATCTATGCCGAAATACCAATCTGTTAATTTGCTATCATCTGTACGTCTTGCAACATCTTGTATCATATCCTAACAACCTTGTTTGTATTTTATGCAAATTTTAATAACACTAATGCCAACCCAGAAAATATTATTGATAAAATAAAAAATCTATCAACTATCTTGGTTTCAGACCAACCTAGTTCTTCAAAATGATGGTGCAAAGGTGCACGCAAAAATACGCGACGTCCCGTCCCTGTTGTTTTACGAGTAATTTTAAAGTACATCGTTTGAATAAATGAAGATAACAATATCAAAACCATCATACCAGCAGCAACACCCATTATTACTTCTGACTTTAATAACATCGCAACAGTCCCCATAAATCCACCCAACGCAAGCGAACCAACATCCCCCATAAATATAGATGCAGGCTTTGCGTTAAACCATAAAAACCCAACAATCGCACCAAATGCCGCCCCCAATGGTGCATATAACGCACTTGCGTTTGGCAAAAACATTACTGTATCCATAAAACCTATACGTGTTGCACCATATAAAGCAACAACTAAAACTATTAAAACAGGCATATATAATTTTGATAACATACCATCCAAACCATCTGTGATATTCGTTGCGTTTGCAGAACCACATATTACAAAATACGCAAATATGTAATATAAAAATCCCCAGGTTAAAGAAATACCTAAAACATTACCTAAATACCAAGAATTTAACGGTAATATTATTGTAGAACCAACCGTTATTGATAATTCAGGTATGTAAGAAGGTATCGTTTTATTTATCAAATATGCCAATATTACAACAAATATTGCTTCTGCACCTAAACGAAAAGATGGTGACAAACCATTAGATGCCTTTTTAGATTGAGAACGCACTTTTTTATAATCATCCATAAATCCAAGGCACGCAAACATTACCAACGCCAAAAGTGCAATCCATCCTGTTTTTCCAGATAATGGCATAAACAATAAACTGGATATCAATATAGACAAAACTATTAAAACACCACCCATTGTCGGTGTTCCACTTTTTTGACGATGTGCATCAGGTAAATTTTCACTTATAGGTTGACCATTCCCCTGGATACGATGCATAAATTTGATGAATTTTTTTCCAAAAATTATCATTATAAAAAACGCAACACCAAATGCACATGCAAATTGCGTCCAACCACTTGCAAAAAAATCCAAACCACGTGATAATAAAATACTTGATAACATTATTTTCTCCTTTACTTACTAGACATTTTATCACAAAAGGTTTGGAATACAATCAAATTCAACGAAAAAAATCAATTAAAATACACCACCAACAACAGGTACAGATACAGTCGAAACCGTTTTTCCCGTATCTGGATTCACAATCACAATCGGTTTATCTTTTGGGGCATTCGGTGTTTGTCCCGGTTTAAACACTTCTGTAATAATCATACCATTAGAATCTTGGGATGCAGCAACCCCAGTTGAACGATTCACACGAACAAACTTCATCCCATCAGGAACAGAAAACGGTTGATTTTTTTCGTTTGCCAGCGCAACAGACATAAAATCAGCAAAAACACGTGCCGCCATATGCGAACCAGCCCCCTTGCCCAAAGGACGTGGGTTATCATATCCTAAATACACACCCGCAATTAAATTTTTTGAAAATCCAACAAACCATACATCTTTGACATCGTTTGTTGTACCTGTTTTACCAGCAATCGTATGACCAGGAACCTGAGCCTGGCGACCAGTTCCACGTTCAACAGCCCCCTGCAAAATCGAAACAAGTTGGTATAAACTCTGTTCGTCTGATAAACCTTCTTGGGTTTCCACGCGTTCTGGTGGCAACATATCCGGGTTCCATTCTGTTATTTTAACAGGCAGACCATTTATTGTTTTGCCGTATCTATCCTGGATATAATCAACCAATTTAGGCTGTACAACATGACCACCATTTATAAATGCCGCATAACCAGACACCAACCTTTGTAATGTTGTTTCGCCAGACCCCAATGCCATTGATAAATTCAAATTTGATAAATTTTGAGGATATACACCAAATTTTTTAGCAACATCAATTGCATCTTTGACCCCAATTTGTTCAACCAATCTTACCGTTGTAACATTTCTAGATGTTTCCAAAGATAAACGCAAAGGAACATCGCCTAAAAATTTTTTATCATAATTTTCAGGTTTCCACAGTGTATTATTTTCACGCCAACCAACAATAGGTGCATCTAATAAAATAGTTTCTGGCGACAAACCTTTTTCCAAAGCAGCCAAGTACACAAATGGTTTTATCGTACTGCCAATTTGACGCATCGCCTGGGTGGCACGATTAAACGAACTCTGTGCGAAAGAACGTCCACCAGCCATCGCAACAACACGACCAGTATGTGGATTCATCGCAAATATTGCACCCTGTAATTTTTCGCCTGTTCGCCCAGCATTATAATTATCAAGTTCTTTTTCATACCAGTATTTTGCTTCTTCATAATCCTTGGCTGCATAAGCTTCTTTTGCTGTTTTATCGAATTTCATTTTGTAAAC
>CALCGS010000043.1 GCA_937901165.1 uncultured Alphaproteobacteria bacterium | reverse complement strand
AGTGCTTCTGATTCAACATGGCTTTTTATAACTATCAAGGTCGATTCGGCGGCTGGTGGAAATGGAACATCAACGGGTGGTGGTGCCGGTGGTGGTGTAACCCAAACCATTGGTAGTGATCCCAAAGGTGGAACAGGTGGAAAGAATGTGACCAAGTCTTGTAAAAATGTGTCGTTGGGATCGTATGGGGGTGGTGGCGGTGGTGCTTTTGCAACAAGTGGAACTACTGTCGCAGGTGGAAATGGTGGTAGTGGTGTGTCAGGTAATAGTGAAACTAGTAAGATAATTTTTTATAGATATGGAATATAAAAAAAAAGCCCAATATTTGGGCATTTTTTTATAAATTATTTTATTTATGCAATTTTTGCCACTTTCTTAGCCAAACGTGAAACTTTGCGAGATGCACGTTTCTTTGGCATAATTTTTCCAGCCGATTTCATAATTTTACTTTCAGCAGATTTTACAGCAGCAGTTGCAACGGCTTTATCCCCAGTTGCAATTGCGTTTAATGCTTTTTTGGTTTCTGTTTTAACAGCACTACGACGAGATGTGTTTACAGCGTTTTTCCTTAGAGTGACCAAAATTCTTTTTTTAGATGACTTATGGTTTGCCAATTTTTTTCCTTTTATTTTTATATGTACTATGATATTTTATAGAAAACAAACTTAAAATCAAGGAAAAATCACATGATTTACATTTTTTATGTTTTTTGCATTTTTTTTGCTTATTTATTGGGCAGTATTCCAATGGGGCTGTTAATTACTAAAATGGCAGGTAAGGGCGATTTGCGCCAGGTGGGAAGTGGTAATATCGGTGCAACCAATGTTATGCGTGTCGGGGGACTCAGATTGGCAGGATTGGTTTGGTTGTTGGATATGTTAAAGGCAATAATTGCTGTGTTTGTTGGTTTTAAGGTCGGCGGTTCGGATTTTTCCGCATGGTGTGGTTTTGTTGCGGTTTTGGGGCATTGTTTTCCTGTTTGGTTAAAGTTTCGTGGGGGTAAGGGAATTTCTTGTTTGTTCGGTACTGTTTTGGCGGTAAATCCATTGGTGTTTCTGTTTTGTGGAATAGAGTGGTTGATTGTGGCACTCGGATTTGGGTATTCTTCGGGTGGGGCGTTGATTGTTTTTTGTAGTTTGCCAATTTGGGGATTTATTATCAGTAATTCTGTTGGATTTGCTTTTACTGCGATTGCGGTGTTGTGTTTGATTAGGCATAAAGATAATATTAAAAGATTGTTTAATAAATCAGAATCTAAAATTGTATGGAAATGGAAAAAATAAAAATTTCTTGGTTTTGATGTGTTTTTATGGTATAATACCAAAAAAGGATGGAGAGAATTATGAAAAGGAATATTTTTTTTGTTGGCACGTTGTGTTTGTTGTCATTTTTTACGGTTTTGCCTGTGAATGCTGCAAATAATACGGCTAGGACTTCTGTAAGGGCAAATAGAGTTGGTTCTGCAAAAATTGCTTCTATTCAACAGTATGGAAAACCAACAAAAGTTGTTATAGGAAATCATGATGAAGGTGCAGAAGATGTTGAACCTGAAAAAGATATGCGCGAAAAAGAAAAAATGGCATGTTTGGCAAATAATATAGGTTTGTCGAATACTTTTGTGTGGGCGTCAAAGTATAGTGATGTTTCTAATTATTCTATGATGGTTGAAGATACCGAAAATCCAGAAAATAATGTTTGTTTTACTTTGGTCGGAATAAAGTCTAATGATGATAGAATTGATACAAGTGATATTTCAAAAAAGTACTTTGCGTGGGGACAAAATGTTACTTGTGGGTCGTGGGTTGATAAATCTATGATGGAAAATCGTATCGCGGATGCCAAAAAGAAAGCACGTACATGGGCAACTGTTGCTGGTGGTGTTGGCGGTGCTGGAATTGGTGTCGGTGCAATGGAATTGTTTGGTAATAAGTTAATTGATGGTAAGGTTGAAGGACAAAAAAATACCAAATTGACAGAGGCTGAATTATTACATTCACAGTTAGGGGTTTTGAAAAAAGAAAATCCTGCAAAATATTCAGAATATGAAAGTAATGTTAAAAAGTTAAAAGCAATTTGTGAAAAAAATAGTGATATGTCTGTATGTAAAGAAGATAAAGCAAAACTTTATATGGAAAGTATTTAAGTTTGTCTTGATTTAATAAAAAAAATCGCCATTTGGGCGATTTTTTGTTATAAGATTTGTAAAATAATTTATAATATTAGTATGGATAATGGATATGAATAAAAATATTGTAAATAAATTGTTGATTTTAAGAATGTCTGGAATTGGGCCGGTTAAATATGCAAATTTAGTTGATAAATTTGGTTCTGTGGATGCTGTTGTTGCGGCTATGGATATTAAAGATGATTATCGTGATATGGTTTTGCGTGAAATTGACATGGCAGAATCGTTAAAGATTCGATTCGTTTCTGATGACGAACCAGAATACCCACAAAATTTAAAGATTATAAAAAATCATCCCCCTGTGATTTGTGTGCGTGGAAATATAGATACTTTGAAACAGAAAAATTTTGTGGCGATGGTTGGTACAAGGCATGCAAGTATTACAGGTATGCAATTTATGTCCAATTTAGCAGAAAATTTTGCCGAAAATTCAGTTGTTGTTGTTTCTGGGTTGGCCATTGGTACGGATACTGCTGCACACCTGGGGGCATTGCATGGAACCGGTAATACACAAACAATAGCGGTTGTTGCAGGTGGGGTGGACTATATTTGGCCACTAGAAAATGAAAAGTTATATTGGGATATTGTTGAAAGAGGGGCGATAATTAGTGAAATGCCGGTTGGATTTGTGCCAAAAACAACAAATTTTATTCAAAGAAATCGTTGGGTGGCGGGGTTGGCTGATTATTTGGTTTTAGGTGAAGCTGATTTGAATTCTGGTAGTATGGCAACTGCAAAGTTCGAATCGGAATATGGTAGAACTGTGTGGGCAATACCTTCACATCCTGCGGATGAGCGGTCGCAGGGACCAAATTCTTTAATTGCCGATGGCAAAGCAAAATTGTGTCGTGGGTTTACAGATTTTTTTCAAAAAGTTGAAAAAAATAATCAAAAAAAATTAAAAAATAATGAATTGTCCGATTTAGAAAATTTAATTATTGATGCATTAGGAAGTGTTCCTGTATCCGAATCTGTATTGACAGAAGTTGTCAAAAAAAACATATCGGGAATCAAAGGGGTTTTGGTAATGCTTGAATTACGTGGGATTATTAGACGACAAGACGGTGGTTATGTGTTAAATTAAAACTTATAAATGTATAGACAATCCTTGATTTGTATATATTTTTGCGAATCGTTGTCAAAGTATAAATGTTAAAAAATTGTTCAAGAATTAGTTGAAAATAGAAATATTTATTTTAAATTGTTTTTGTATCAAGAAATAAATGCAAATTGTTAAATTAGGTTTGTATTTATCGTTGGGAGACTTCTTGATAAATGACTCTTTTTAAGGAAGGAAAGGAGAAAAAGATATGCAATTGACAGCAAAATCTGTAATTGATGTTGAAAAAATAAAAGACTCGATTGCACAACAAATAGATTCCGCTGCTTTTACGTCTTGGATTGTGCCTTTGGAATTTCAAATCGAAGATAATGTTTTGAATGTTGGGGCGTTGAATCAATTTTCTCTGGATTATGTAAAATCTGTTTTTGGCGCGATTATTTCAGATGTTGCTAAAAAATTTGATTTGAGTCTTGGGTTTTCTGTGCAAGGTAAGTCTATATCAAGAACAAAAATTGCAAATGACAATAATGTGCAATCTTATGCACCTGCAAAGCAAGTTGTTAAAGATGATATGGTTGCTTTTGATTCTTTTGTCGAATCAGAAAAAAATGCTTTTGTTATTTCTGCATGTAAAAGAATTGCTATTGGCTCTGTCAGTTTTTCCCCTTTGTTTATTTATGGTGCTGCAGGATGTGGAAAATCTTTGTTGGCAGAATGCATACGTTCAGAAGCAAAACGTGCTATATTGATGTCAGGTGGTCAATTTATTGCAGAATTTACACGTGCTTTGCATAATAAAACGATTTTCGCATTTAAAGATTTTTGCCGTAATTGTGATGTGTTTATTTTGGATGATGTTCAGGCTTTGGCTGGAAAAACGGCAACTATGGATGAATTTTTACAGTTGGTTATGGATTTGCGTGGTGCGGGTAAAAATGTTGTGCTGACATCTAATTGTGCACCGAATCAGTTGACTGGATTTGATAGACGGGCACAATCTATATTGGCATCTGGATTGGTTGCGGATGTTGCAATGCCAGATGAAGGTGTTAAAATAGAAATTTTGAAAAGGGCTGGTGTTAAAGAAGATGTCGCAAATTCTATTGCAAAAAGAATTACAAATAATGGTCATATGATAACAGGCGTTGCAAATAAAATAAGAACTTATATTGAATTGATGGGAACATCAGTTACAATGGCGGTCGCGGAAAAATTGTTGGCAGATACGTTGGAAAAATTTAAAACTCCAATTGTTATGGTTAAAGATATGTGTGAAAAATTGGGCGTTTCGTATGATGCTATCTGTGGTAAGGGGCGTAGTCGCGCGTTGGTGTTGGCACGTCAAATTATGATGGTCGTATTGAAAAATGCAACACATTTATCATTGGCTGAAATTGGTCAATATGTTGGGGATAGGGATCATGCAACGGTGGTATATGCAATACATCAAATTGAAAAATTACAACAAACGGATTTGGTTTTATCAACACAAATAAATCAATTGGTTGATGAATGTAAATAAAAGCATTTCCACTTTTTGCCCACTTAAAATTCTTATCAATCCAATAATGTGCTAGTTCGTGTGGTAATGTTGTTGCATCTGCTTTTCCCCCAAGTGTAATACTTCTTGTTGTTGAATCATATGCACCACCTTTACCTATTTGACGGTCTTGAAAATAAATATTCCCAGTATCTGAACTGTATGTTCCACGATTATTTACTGATTTGATTTGGTTGGGTTCAAAGACCAACAATTCATTATAAGCACCTTTTTCGTATCTTAAACCATCATAGCCAAGTTCTTTTAATAATTCTGAAAACTGTTCTGCGTAGTTGCCATTTTGTGTAAGAATTACCAAATCAACTATTTTTTCTTCATTGTTTATATCTTCAAGAAAATTATAAGAATACACAAGGTTATTATTACCTAATAACATATTAGTATCAGGGGCATATTTAATATTATATTTTTTTACAAATTGTTTCGCTAACTCTCTATCAGATTTTTTATTACTGATATAAGGATTATTTGCTTTGAGATAGAATGACCTAAAACCGTCTGCACCATAATCTTTTGCCGCCTGTATGTTCGTTGTAAAATAAAAACCTTTACCAAAATACCCAAAATTACCTGTGGCAGAACCGCTCTTTTCTATATCAAAAACATCAAAACTTTCACGACTTCCGTGATACACAACCAATGGTCTGCCTTGTTCATCAACAACTTTACTATCACCAAACCACCGCCAAAAGTTAGTAAGTGCTTCTTTTGATTTTGCTATTCTTTCCCCGTTGGAATTATACACAGAATATTCTTTCCCGTCTATGTTGATTGTTTCCCCTTTGTATTCTGGGTAAATATCGTCTAGGCGTGCGTTTTCGTTTGCAAGGTCAAATGATTCTTGGAATGCTAAATCATCGGGTATTTCTGATAATTGTTCTTCGGTTAGTTCTTTTTCGTGGATTTTTTTATACAAATAAATCTTTGACGAATTGGGCGTGTTCGGTTATAAATTTAAACCTGAATTCTGGTTTTTTCCCCATCAATTCAGTGACCAGTGTTTTGGTTTTTTCAGTATCTTCGATTCCGTCATCTGTACGTGGTGGTAAATCAACACGAATCAAACGACGGGTTTTTGGGGACATTGTTGTTTCTTTTAATTGATTTGGCATCATTTCACCCAACCCTTTGAATCGGGATATTTCAACCTTTTTATTTTTATATTTGCCATTTGTTAAATTTTCCAATTCTTCATCGCTATCAATATAAAAAGATTCGGTTCCATGGGTTAATTTATATAGTGGTGGGCAAGATATATATAAATGTCCGCCATAAATCAGTTGTGGCATATATTGATAAAAGAATGCCATAAGTAATGATGCGATATGACTGCCGTCCACGTCGGCATCGGTCATTATTATAATTTTTTCGTATCTTAATTTTGCGTCGTCCCAGTCTTTGACAGTGCCAGCACCAATAATATCAATTAAATCATTTAATTCTTTGTTTGCACTGAAACGTTCGTCTGAATTAGATAAAACGTTTAATACCTTTCCGCGCAGGGGCATAATTGCCTGGGTCGCACGATCGCGTGCCTGTTTCGCGGTTCCACCAGCCGATTCGCCTTCTACTATAAATAATTCTGTGCCGTCGACACCATGTTTAGAACAATCTGCCAATTTCGCAGGCATACGAATTCGTTTCGTTGGTGTTTTTCTGGCAATATCTTTGACTTGTTTTGTTTTTATACGGGCATTTGCAAGATTGGTTATAAAATCAAGCAAAATGTTTGATGTTTTGGGGTCAGATGCTAAAAACATTTCCCATGGGTCACGTAAGGCATTTTCGACATATCTTGCAATTTCAGGATTTGATAATTTTTCCTTGGTTTGACCCAAAAACTGTGGTGTTTTATAGAATACAGATACAATTGCGGCAACCGAATCGAATACGTCATCGCTTATAATTGTGGATGCAGATTTATTGTTTACTTTTTCGCCGTATGTTTTTATTCCCTTGGTAATTGCAGATTTAAAACCACTTTCGTGTGTGCCACCATCGGTTGTCGCGATTGTATTGCAGTAAGATGCAAAAAATCCATCATCGGATGCAGCACCGTTTTCATCTGTTAAAAATGTTAGCGCCCATTCAATACGACCACTATCGTCAGGAAAATCAATTGAACCACTGAATATTTTTGGCAATATACGTGGTTTGTTATCTGTTTTTTCAGATAAAAAGTCCGCGACACCATTTGGATAATAAAAAGTCGTGTCGGTTGGGATATTCATATCTTCGGTAATTAAATCTGAATTACAGTGCCATTCAACCTTTATCCCGCGTGATAAAAACGATTTTGCACGTGCCATACGGTATATTTTTATAGGTTTAAATATAGCAGATTCACCAAAAATTTCATTGTCTATGGTAAAACGGATTTTTGTGCCATGATTTTTTGTTGCGTTTCCACGTGTTAATGCAGATGTGACATGACCACGTGAAAAACTTTGATGCCATTCATAACCATCGCGTGAAATAGTCACCAACATTTCAGAAGATAAAGCATTTACAACGGCACTGCCCACGCCATGAAGACCCCCACTGGTTTTATATACATTATTATTAAATTTACCACCAGAATGCAGGGTTGTTAATATAACCTCTAAGGCGGATTTGCCAGGATATTTTGGGTGTTCATCAACCGGTATTCCGCGACCGTCATCAGTTATTTCTATTGTTTTGGAATCAATTAAATTTACAGTAATTTTTTTTGCAAAACCTGCGACCGCTTCATCAATGGAATTATCCATTATTTCAATTGGTAAATGATGCCAAGCCTTTTCGTCTGTGCCACCAATATACATGCCTGGACGTAAACGTACAGGTTCCAGACCTTCCAATACTTGGATGTCTGATGCGTCATAAGAATTTTTCGTTTTTTCTATCATAATGTTATATTATTAGAACATTATTAATTTTTTCGCAAGTCTGTTTTATTAGGTACTTGATTTTTTGTATATTTAACTTATATATTTCAGGTAGTATTTAATAAATAGGCGTTTGTTATGAATAAAAATCCTTATGAAGTTTTAGGCGTTGAAAAAAATGCTTCTGATGCTGATATAAAAAAGGCGTATCATAAATTAGTTATGAAATATCATCCTGATAAAAATCCTGGCGATAAAGATGCAGAAGAAAAGTTTAAAGAAGTAAATAATGCGTTTGATATATTAAAAGACCCGCAAAAACGCGCTGCGTACGATAGGTATGGTGATGCCGCATTTGGGGCTGGTAATGGTGCAAGTGCTGGATTTGGTGGTGGAAACCCGTTTGGCGGTGGTTTTCATTTTGATATGGGCGGTGGTGCCGGTATGGAAGATATTTTGCGTGAAGCAATGCGTGGATTTGGTTTTGATGGCTTTGCAGGGGGGACGTCGCGTCAAAGTGCCAGAGCAGGTAGGGATTTGTTGGATGAAGTCGAAATATCTTTGAAAGATGCTTTCTTTGGAATGACGCATACAGTTAAGTTTTCTAGTAATGTAAAATGTTCGAAATGTGATGGTAATGGAACGGCGGATGGTAAACAGGCACCAATTTGTTCCAGATGTGGTGGCAGGGGTGTCGTTCATACCAGACAGGGATTTTTTGCAGTTGAAACACCGTGTCCAGAATGTAATGGATTGGGACGTAAAATTAACAAAAAATGTTCACAATGTGATGGAACAGGTGCTGTTCATAAACAAAGAACATTGGATGTAAAAATTCCAGCAGGTATAGAAGATGGTGCAAGATTGAGATTAGCGGGTCAGGGCGAAGTTGGTCAAAATGGTGCGCCTTCGGGTGATTTTTATATTGATGTTCATATAAAACCAGATGAAAAGTTTATGCGTTCTGGTGATGATTTGATTTGTAGGGTTGATGTGCCTTTTACAACACTTGCACTGGGCGGTGAAATAGAAGTCGAAACAATTGATGATAAAAAATTATCTGTAAAGATTCCAAGTGGTACACAAATTGGTGAAAAATTGCGCGTGCGTGGACATGGAATGCCGATTGCACATCGAAGTGGCAATTTTGGTGATTTGTACATAGATATAAATATGTCTGTGCCGAAAAAATTGTCGGAAAAACAAAAAAAGATATTACACGATTTTGCAGAAACAAAACCAGAAAAGAAAGGTTGGTTTTAAGAAATAATAATTATTATATTTTACAATATAAAAAAACCGGCATGTGCCGGTTTTTATGCGTATAGCGATTATTTTACTTTCTTTAATTTTTCTATAAATGTTTGGGTGTATTGTGATGCAGACCAAATAGATGCAACCAATGATGCCCATAAACAAACTAGTCCAATTTTTATAAGTGTTTTTAATATAACAATATGTGTGTTTGAAATATTCATAGGGGTTATGAAAGTATTAAAAACTAAAAAGAATAAAAATACAGATATTGTTATCATTTGTAATGTTGTTTTTATTTTGCCAAGTGAAAAACGATTTTTTGGAACTGGCATTTCTATTTTTTGTGTTCCTAAAAATTCACGTAAACCACTGATGTATAATTCACGAGATATCATTATTATGACAGGAACGACAATATACCAGATTTGTAAAGTAAGAGCGAGTAGTATAAAAGTATTGCATACCAGTAATTTGTCACCAATATGGTCCAAAACACCACCAAGTTTTGAACAAACATTGTATTTGCGTGCCAAGTATCCATCAAACCAATCGGATGCCGCACCAAGCACAAATAAAATAAATGATATTAAATACCAATTATACATAAGTGTTGGGATTATTACAAATGCAGTCGCTATTCTAAAAGCAGACAGAAAGTTTACAAAAAATTTCATATTTTACTCCTTTGTGGGTGATTATAGCATTTCAGAATGAAAATAGGAATATATTTTTTTTGCTGCATTTTTACCCAGCCCAGGTGTTTTTATTAACGATTCTAAATCGGCGTTCGATATTGCAGATACAGAACCAAAATGTTGTAATAATATTTTTTTTCTTGTGGGACCAATACCTTCAATTTCATCAAGACAAGATGCAGTCATTTGTTTTGCACGCACTGTTCTGTGGTATGTTATAACGAATCTGTGTGCTTCGTCGCGTACAGCACGCAACATTAAAAATAGATGGGAATCTTTGTCGAGTCCTGTGTAAATAGTGCCGTTTGGTAAAATAAAGTGTTCATCACCATTTCTTACTTCGCCTTTGGTAACCCCCATAATTGGTGTGTTGGGGGCAACCTTGTGTGCGATGTTCCATTGTGCAATTCCACCGTCAACAATTATTAAACTTATGTTTGGGTCATCTTTGATTGCACGTGATACAAATTCACCCATCATACCAATATCATTTCCAGCATTTGTTTTGTTTTGTAATTTAAAATGTTTATAACCAGATTTGATAAAACCGCTGTGACCAAAACTTATCATTGCACCGACAGCAGATTGACCAAATAAGTGCGAATTATCAAAAACAACGGCGTTATCAATTTTTATGTTTAATAATTTTTCCAAATCAGACACGTTTTTATTCCAATCTAAATTTGATGTGTGCAGATGTTTGTGCCGTATACCGCGATTTGATGTTTCTGTTAAAGCGGATATTTTGTCGCGGTATTTTGCCGCCATTTCAAAATTCATTTCATCAGAATATTTTTTCATTTGTGCGGTTAATTCTTTGATTATTGGTTCGCTATTTCCTGTTAAAATTTTACGTGCAAGTTGTACGTTTTTAGAGTAATCTATTTGCTCTATGCAGCAAGGAGCACTGCATCGACCGATTTGATATAATAAGCATGGTCTGGTTCTATTGTTCATAAAACTATCATTACAGGTTCTTAATTGACATACTTTTTGTATCATTTTTATTGTGTCGTTTAATGCACCTACGGATGGGTATGGACCAAAAATATCACGTTGTTGACTCAGTTTACCCCTATATTTCAACAGTCGTGGGTATTTTGATATGGTTAATGCCAACATTGGGTACATTTTCCCATCGGTTAGCATAATGTTGTATTTTGGTTTTAATGTTTTTATAAGTTCTTGTTCGCGAATAAGTGCATCAGATTCTGTTGGAACGATTTCCCATTCAACCCGCGAAACAAGACTGCGCATAACTTGTTTATGGTTTTCCAATGATTCGATATCTATGTATTGTTTTAACCGATTGGAAAGATTTTTTGCTTTGCCAACATATAGTAATGTATCATCTGTATCAAACATTTTATAAATGCCTGGTGCGTCTGGTGCATTTTTTATTAAATCAGAAAATTGAATATTCATACTAAATATGATAGAATATAAAAAAGCAAATATCAAATAAAGGTGAAAATATGAAACAAGAATCAGGACGTTCAATGATTGAAATGTTAGGGGTACTCGCTATTATGGGGGTTATAACAGTGGGGGCAATTGGAATGATTACATATGCTATGCGTATGCAAAAACAGAGCAAGGTTAATGACGATGTGTACCAGATTGTTTTGGGGGTTAGACAGTTGTTGGGTGAATATGATGATTTTTCAAATATAGATAGTTCTGCGATATTTACGGCACTTGCTATGTCTGATAAAAATCCGTATGGTGGAAATTATGTGTTGTCTGTAAATAATGCAAATACAAGACAATTTGTTGTTTCTATTAATGGTTTGGGGGCTGGTGATTGTAAGGCTTTAAAGACAAAGGCATGGTCTGATTCAGTAAGTGGTGCATCAGGGGATTGTGATAGCTCACAAAATGATAATGTTGTGTCTATTGTGTATGGGGAATAAACGATAATGGCCGAAATGGTTGCAATTTCAAAGGCAGAAGAGGGTATGCGGTTGATGCGTTGGATTTTACGCAAGTATCCGGCAATGCAAAATAAAGATTTTTATAGGTTGTGTCGTGGTGGACAATTACGTATAAATTCTAAACGTTGTGATGGAAAAGAATTTTTACATAGTGGGGATGTTGTGCGGTTGCCACCAACATTACAAACATATCTGAAACAGGTTGTAAAAAAAACAGAAACAGGGGAAAAATTTTCTGTTTCTGATTTGGAAAAGTTGCGTAAATCTATCATATACGATGATGATGATATTGTTGTTTTTAACAAGCCTGCGGGATTGGCTGTTCAGGGTGGAACGGGAATAAAAAAATCAATTGATAAAATGGCAGAGGCGTTGTTTCCTTATAGTAAAATATCGCTGGTTCATCGTTTGGATAAGGACACAAGTGGGGTTTTGTTGGTTGCAAAAACTCAAAGTGCGGCACAATCTTTGGCAAACGAATTTCAAAATAAAACAGCGTATAAGGAATATTTGGCTTTGTTGAATGGTGATGTTATGCCGGAATCTGGGGTTATAGATAATTATATTGCCAAAGGTATGGTGTTTGATTCTGGAAATAGATTGGATAATGGCAAGGGGCAAAAACCACAACGTGCAATTACGGAATATAAGGTATTATCATCTGCCAAGGGGTGCGTGTCATGGGTTTTGTTTTCACCAAAAACGGGGCGTACACATCAGTTGCGTATTCATAGTGCATTTACTTTGAATGCACCAATTGTTGGTGACGATTTGTATGGTAGGCAAAAAGAAGAAAATCCCATGTTGAAATCTGTATTGTCTGGAAAAAAGTTGTTTCTGTTTGCTTATAAGATAACATTTCAGCATCCGCGGACAAAAAAATTGATAACTTTGCGTGCAAAGTTGCCAGATTTTATGCAACGTGTGAATACTTTATTAGAATTTAATTTACCGGAATAATTATGTTAAGACGTAAAAAGATTTTTTTTATCACCAGGATTGTTGCTGTGTTTTTTATGGGGATGTTTGTTGCGGTGGTTATCGCATTGGCAAGTGTAAAACTGGAATCGTTGCGTGAAAATGTTGTGTCAATATTAAAAGATTCTACGGGGTTGCCAGTTCAGGTTGATGGTGAAATGTCGTGGCGTTTTTCTTTGAGGCCACGTATAGAATTAAATGATGTTCGTATTCCTAATGCAGATTGGGCAAAAAAACAATATGCATTTGATGCAAAACGTATTGTAGTTAGGATTGATTTAATTTCTTTGTTTTGTGATAAGGCTTCTATTAAAAGTATGAAGATTTATGATTTAAATGTTGATGTAGAAAAAAATTCAAAGGGTGAATATTCATTGAATTTTCAATCAGATGATTTAGAAAAAAATAAAGAACAAACAAGTCAAATAATTGATAAATTTCCAATTGTTGAAGTACCGATTGAAAAAATAAATATAGAAAATTTAAAGGCTTTTGTTGTTGATAAAAATTATAATTTATCTGCGTTAGAATTGCGTTTTTTTGATAGAAAATTTGAAAGAGAATTTTCAGGTTGGGTAAAACCTGACGATTCGGTTTATCCTTTTATTGTTAAATTTTTGCAAATAGATGAAGAAAAAAATTTATATCCTGTTGATGTTGCGTTGTCAATTGGTGGTAAAACGTTGGTTTCAAAATTGTCTTTGGATAAAGAATCAAAAAGTATAGTTGATTTTTCTGTTAAAGGTGAAATCGCAAATTATTCTTTGTTTGAAAAGTTTTTAAATTTTGATTTTTCTAAAATTTCAACTGTTACGTTGGATGTTAAAGGTCGTATTGGAAAAAGAATTGTTTTTGATGATTCTGTTGTGGGGATGCGTGGTAATTTTATTAAATTTTCTGGAAGTTGTGATTTTAATATGTCTGATGTAAATCTTAATGTTCAATCAAATAATATAGATTTGATAAAACTGGTGCCAGGATTGTATTCTGGGTGGCAAAGACCAAATAGAGAGTTAAATGTTTTTAAAGATATGGATTTGTATGGTAAAGAAATCAAGAAATATAATTTTGTTTTGAATGCCAAAATAAATAATTTTATTGTTTATCGTAATATGAATATAAAAAATATTAATGCCAAAATAAAATTTAATAAAGGACAAGGAAGAATTGATTTAGAGTCTGGATTTGCAGGTGGAAAAATAAAAATTGCTTCTAATGTCAATATTGATGATGAAGATAAATTTTATTCTAGGACGGCTTTTCGTGGTTCGGAAATTTTTGTGGGAAATATTATGAAAGAAATTCGAATAAATGATTTTATTTCTGGATTGCCCGTCAATATAGATGCGTATTTTGAAGCAAGTGGTGCAAATATGTCTGAAATTATGCAGACAATAACAGGGCCTGTGCGTATGTATTCAACAAAATCTGGTATGGCATATAAACAGTTGGTTGAAAATGTGTATGGTGCAGATTTTTTGGTGACTTTACGTCATAATATTCAAGATTTGTTTACAGATAAAAAACATGATAAAATGACTTTGTCTTGTGTTGCTGTAAATGCAAAATTGCGAAATGGTGTGCTGAATACAAAACGTGGAATTGCCGCTGAAACAAATGTTATAAATGCTGGATTAAGTGGTTCGCTAGATTTGGGACGTGAACATATAGAGTTGGCGCTTACTACTGTGCCTGTTCGTGGTTTGAAATTGTCTTTGACTGGAAATTTAGTAAATACAATAGAAATAATTGGAAATTTAGCAGAACCAGATGTCAGAATAAATGGGGTTGCTGTTGCTGGTAAGGCTTTGTCTGCAACGGGTATTGGTTTGTTGCTGGCGCCGTTTACAGGGGGAATTGGTTTGGTTGCAGGTGCCGGTGTGGGATTGGTTGCTGGAAATTTACTAGAAAATTGGTTGGCGGATGATAACCCTTGTGAAACTGCACTGGATGAAGGTGCAGGCAAAATGAGAAATGACCCAGAATGGTTAAATGAATCTATTGAAGATTTGCAAAATACAGTTTTTTAATTATAAGTTTCGTGTGATATGCTTTTAGTCTTGCAACGAATCGGGTTTTTTTGATAAAATGTTTCCGAAAGATAAAAGGAAATTAAAGAAATTTAGGAGTTTATTATGGAATTTTCTGTTTTTCGTCAGGTTTTAATTCGTGCATTAGGACATATGCAGTCTATTGTTGAAAAACGTGCGACTTTGCCAATATTGATGAATGTTAAAATAGAGGTTGCTGATGATTTGGTTTTGTCTGCAACTAATGTTGATTTGGAATTGGTTGAACATGTTGTCGCGGATGTAACTTTGGCGGGCAAGATTACTGTGCCTGTGCAAATGTTGTATGATATTGTTCGTAAATTACCTGATGATGCTGAAATTTCATTTAAGCAGACAGGGGACCAGTTGGTTGTATCTAGCGGTCGTGCCGTATTTCATTTGCCAACATTGCCTGCTGAAAATTTCCCAGCCATGGCGGGTAGTAATTTAACAACAAAATTTCAAATGACAACTGGGGATTTGGCACATTTGATAAATCAAACGAGATTTGCAATTCCAACAGATGATGTGCGTTATCATTTGGGGGGAATTTATTTCCATATTTCAGATGAAGATAAATCAAAACGTTTGACGGCGGTTGCAACTGATGCACAACGTTTGGCATTGTGTTCTATGGATGCACCTGTGGATGCTTTGGAAATGCCGTCTGTTATTTTACCACGTCGTGTTATTGGTGAATTGTCAAAGTTGTTGGAAGATGCAAATGTTGATGATGTTATGATTGAATTATCGGATACCAAGGCCAGATTTACTATCGGTGCCGCAACACTTACAAGTAAATTGGTTGATGCGCAATATCCAAATTATCGTGTTGTTATTCCAAAAGGAAATGACAAGATTGCAATTTTGAATAGAAAACAGTTTATAAATGCGGTTGATTTGGTTTCTGTTGCAAGTATGGATAAAACAAAATCTGTTCAATTAACATTTTCTATGAATAAATTGGTTATAAATGCATCAAGTCCAGATGCAGGAACAGCAACCCAAGAATTAGATATAGAATATAATGCAGATGCTTCGTTTACTGTTGTATTTAATGTAAGATTCTTGTTAGAAGTTGCGGGTCAGGTTGAAGGTGAAAAAATCCAAATGGAAATGCAGGATTCTTTGTCGCCAACCACAATTAAATCTACGGATAAAGATACGGATTGTTTGTTTGTATTAATGCCAATGCGTATGTAGGTAAGGTTTTGAAACAAGGACCGCCTAAATGGCGGTTCTTTTATGTGTAATTATAAAGGAAAAAATAATGAGTTTAGAAAATTTATCTTGTGGTAAAAATCCACCAAAGCAAATGAATGCTATCATAGAAGTTCCAGAAAACGATTATGTTAAATATGAAATAAATAAAGAATATGGCGTTTTGCGTGTTGATAGGGTTTTACATACACCAATGGCATATCCTGCAAATTATGGCTATTTCCCAGGAACACTTGGGGATGATGGTGATCCGTTGGACTGCGTTGTTGTATGTAATGCTGTATTGCGTCCTGGGGTTTTAATAGAGGTACGACCAATTGGTTCACTTATTATGGAAGATCAGGCAGGTGGGGATGAAAAAGTAATTTGCGTGCCGTTGGATAATATCGATCCTTATTACAAGGATGTTCAAAGTATTGAAAGTTTGCCACAAATATTGCGTGCAAAAATAGAGTATTTTTTTCAACATTATAAAGATTTACAACCAAATTCTTGGTCCAAGGTTATTGGTTGGGTCGGATTAAAAAAAACAGAAGCAATTATTCAAGATAGCATAGAAAGATATTGGGCGCACAAGCGTGAAATTATGGAATAAAATGCTTGCGTTTAATATGTTTTTTTTTATAATTTAGTGTCGTAAATTTAAAAGAGGTATTATTATGGCGTCTTATATTGCAAATGATATGCGTGTGGGTTGGGTTATTTCCCATAACGGAAAACGTTATTCTGTGACATCTATTACCAAGGTTAAACCAGGTAAAGGTGGCGCTTTTGTTCAGGCTGATTTGCGTGATATTGATTCTGGAAACAAGGGTGGGGATCGTTGGCGTGCAGAAGATAAAGTTGAAAAATTGATGGTTGAAGATCATGAATGTCAATATTTATATTCTGATGGCACAGATGCTTTCTTTATGAATTTATCTGATTATGAACAATTTACTATGCCGGTTGAATCAATGGGTGAACAGATGAAATTTTTGGCACCAGAAATGATTGTTCGTGCTAATTTTGTAGAAGGTCATCCGGTTTCAATTACTTTGCCAAAAACTGTGACTGCGATTGTTGAAGAAACAGAACCTGCATTAAAGGGACAAACAGCAACCAGCAGTGGTGGTAAACCGGCAATTTTGGATAATGGTGTTCGTGTTCAAGTGCCTGTATTTATAGAACAAGGTGAAAAGATTGTTGTGAATACAGAAACTTTGGAATATGTCGAACGTGCAAAATAAATTAAATTCCCCAATTTTGGGGATTTTAATTTTGGTTTGAAAATTTTATCATATCTTCATATTTTATTTCATCACCGTTTTTGTATCCTTGTTTTTGCAAAAAATTTGCAAGTTGTGCGCTGGAATGTGTGTTATTGTTTTCGTATTTATAACTATGATAATCACAAAAGATACATTTGAATTCGTATCCGTTTTCTGTGCAAAAATCGAAAATGCTTTTATATTCTTCAAAAAATCTTATATCGCTGATACATATATTTGTTTCGGGTGAAATTGATTTTATGTCTTGGATAAGACATTTTATCCAAAAATCTTTGTCATATTTGCGTATGCAGTCGGTTCCCAGCCGTTCTAAAATATTTCGCAGGGTTAAACCGTTGATTATTTTTGTTCTTTTTAATTCTTCGTAATGTTCCATGCCGTATTCGTACGAAAATCCTAGAATATAAAATGCAAATTTTTTTAGTGTGTCAGCAAAAGCAAGTTTTTTATAACCGAAATTATCGACCAATTCTTGACAGCGATAATCTTTGCCACTGCCAGCTTTTCCGGTAAAAGCGATTATTTTTCTGGTCATTTAGTTGTCTTTATTTGGTTGGCACTAAACATTATTTCACGCATTAAAAATGCACAATAGTTTGACATATTATCAATTGTGTTTGATAAATATTGTCGTGGATTAAAATTTTCGGGATGTTCGTATAAATCTTGTCGGATTGATGCAGTCATTGCCAATCTTAAATCGCTATCAATATTTATTTTGCATATATTGGTTTTTGTTGCAGCGAATTTTAATTGTAATGCATCGATACCAATAGCGTTATTTATTTTTCCACCGAATTTATTTATTGTATTTACGAATTTTTCAGGAATGGTAGATGCCCCATGTAATACGATTGGTGTGTTTGGAATTTTTTGTTCTATTTTTTCAAGAATGTCGAATCGTAAATTTTCATCTTTGTTTTTTCTTTTGTACGCACCATGACTGGTTCCGATGGCAACAGCAAGAGAATCGGTGTTTGTGTTTTTTACAAATGTTTTTGCATCTTGTGGGTTTGTGTATTGTGATTTATCTGAAAAAGTGTTTTCGTCTTCGATTCCAGATAAAATGCCAATTTCAGATTCTGTTGATACATCAAATTTGTGTGCGTATTCCGCAACATATGAAGATATAGATATATTTTCGTGTAATGGTAACGCACTAGCGTCAATCATAACGCTTGAAAATCCGAGTTCTATGACATATTTGCATAAATCAAAAGATTTGCCATGGTCCAGGTGCAGACAAACATAATCATCAGATGAAAATTTTTGTGCAGAAATTAGCCCAATCAGGTTGTTGGCCCCCATATAATTTAATGCGGATTCAGAAATTCCAAGAATTACTGGGCTTTTATTTGTTTTTGCGGCATTTAGTACAGCAATCATTGTTTCAAGATTGTAAATATTAAATGCAGGAACGGCAAAACCGTTTTGAATTGCCTTGTGAAAAATTTCTTGGGTGTTTTTTAGTCCCAGTTTGGAATAATGCATATAAATCCTCTCTGATATATCATTATAGCATATTTTGGCTTGACTGGACAGAAAAATATGCGACAATGTCATTGGGATTTTGGGGGCATGGAGTAAAAACAAAAAAGGACAAGTAATGAAAAAAGCTGTTGTTTCAATTATTTCTTTAATCGCTTTGGCTGGTTGTGCAACATATTATGATTATTATCATGCCGATGTTCGTTATACCCAGGATGGTGAAGACTGTGTTTATTATTTGGATGAATCTGGTCGTCGTTTTTCTGATGATGTTCGTTCCAAAGATTTAGATAAAAAAATTGTATATCGCAATACGCGTTGTGCCGATTTATTTTCTCGTGATAACGCAGATGTTGTGACACATTCAGAACGTAAGGTTTTGAATCCTGTAAAAACAAGCGAAACTGTTTATGATTTTGGTGCTTGTTCTAAAAAAACAAAACAGTATATATTGGTTGGAATGTAAAAACAAACACCCAAAATTGGGTGTTTTTTTATTTGTAAAATATGTTGTAATGTGGTAAAATAAACTCATAAAAGGAGTTTTATTATGAAAGTAAAAAATGTGATAACAAAATTACAATGTGGATTAATTGGTGTTATGCTTGCATGTCCTGCATTTGCGGCTGATGGTGATAAGTATAAAGATTTATGCAATTTGATTGAAAGAATGCACAAGGTGTTTGAAATATTGCGAACTTTGGCGTTTGTTGGTGCTGCGTTTTATATTGCTGGTTGGGCGTGGGGTTTTATTACAAAAGGTGAAGCCAAGATGGATGACCTTAAAAAGCAAGGCATTGGTTTGTTGGTTGGTTTTACTATATTGTTTATAATTGGAATTATATTAAGTGGAATTTTATCTGCAGCGGATCCGAATGGTGTTTTGGGTTGCAAAGAAGTGATTCGAAGTTGGTAAGATTATAAAAATAAAAAAGTGGTGTGGAAACACCGCTTTTTTTAATCTTTATTTTTTTGTTGGGGTGTTTATTTTTTATCTTCTTCGATATTTGCCAAAGAATATAATACGGATGATATTAATGATTGGTATGGCACACCTTGTTGATTGGCAAGTTCTTTTAATTTTTCAACAATTTGATGTGGAATACGCATATTGATTATGCAATCGGATTTGTTGAAAGCACGATATGCAGCATATTCTTTTAACAATGTTTCTATGTTCATTATGAACAGTTGTTGCATTACGTTTGGCATGGTTAAATCCTTTGAAACCCTTATAACACAAGTGTCTTTACTGATGACTATATCATTGTATTTACAAATGTCAATACAAATGTAAACAGTTGTGTGATGGCATTTGTGTTGTAATAGGTGTTGCTGAAAAATTGCTTTTTAATTATGTGTGGTTGTGGTATAATTATTTTAACATATTGGAGTGGAAAGATGAGAAAAAGACTATTCTGTGTTTCTATTTTTTGTTGTTTGCTTGTTGCTGGTGGTGCCATTGCTGCAACACCCCGTACGGGACGCGGTGGGGGAACCGCGACGGAAACGACTGTCAAAAAATCTGCGAATGTTTCTGGAAATGCAACGGGTACAGTGGTACGTGGTGGACGTGGTGTTGTTGCAAAGCCTGGGGAAAATTCTGGAACATCTGGTACGGTCAGTGCGCGTTCGGCGGTTCGTACTGGTGGGACGACGGCGTCCAAATCTAGTAAATCTGCTGGTACAAATTCTGGGGCCAAGGTTGTGTCTGCACGTGCCGGAACAAAACAAAATGTTGTAAATTCTGGAACCAAGGTGTCTGCGGCGACGACTAATACGGTGGTAAGTGAAGAATGTCGTACGAAATATTACGGGTGTATGGATTCTTTTTGTATGTTAGATAATGCAAATGGTGGACGTTGTTTGTGCAGTGATAGAAATGCTGAATTAGATTTGGTGTTGGCTGAAATTGAAAAATTAGACCAGCAAAGTTATGAAATGGCAACGTCTGGGGTTGAACAAATTGAAATGGGTGATGATGTCAATGATGTTATGGCCAAAGTAAATTCGATTACAAGCAGTATGAATAAACCTGATGCCACAGAAAATAAAAGAAAATCACTTTCTTTGCAATCTGGTTTGATTGATAATGATATGTTTGATTTTGATATTTTTCAAGAAGAGGAAGATGATATTGCAAATAAAACAGGGGATGCGTTGCGTTTGGCGGTGTCGGATATGTGTGTGCAATCAATTCCAGAATGTTCCAAAGATTTATCTATGTTAAAAATGATGTATGCACAACAAATAAAATCTGATTGTACGGCATACGAAAATAGTTTAAAAGCCCAGAAAAATTCAAGTGCACAAAAATTGGCTACTGCACAACAGGCTTTGCGTGAAGCCGCATTGGAACAGTATAAAAATGCAAATGAATATGATTTGGGACAATGTGAAATTGAATTCAAAAAATGTATGCAAACAACGGCGGAATGTAAAACTGACTTTACAGGTTGTGTTGGAATTGCGGCGGCTGAAAAGGCAAGGAATTCTAGCAAGGTTCAAGAATATACTATCAAGGGAACAAGTAGTAATATAAAAATATCTTTGGCAACATACGATACTTTGTTGGCGAAAAAGCCGATTTGTGAAAGTGTGACGAAAAAATGTGTAAAAGTGAAAGATCAGGTTTGGGATACTTTTTTGCGTGATATTGCGCCAACAATTAAAAGTGCAGAATTGTCCGCGGAATCTAATTTGCGTATGAATTGTATCGCTGATATATCAAATTGTTTCCAAAAGGCGTGTAAGGATACAATGGACCCAAATGACCCAGATGGTTCATACGATATGTGTTTAACACGTCCAGAAACTTTGTTGAATTTGTGTAAAGTGCAACTGGAACCTTGTTTGCAGGCAACAGGGGCCAGTATGAAAGATTATAATAAATCGCAGTTGTGGGATTATGTTGTGGCACGACTTGCATCAATGCGTGTTGATTCTTGTACAACGGAAGTAAAAGAATGCTTACAATCCGAAGATAGATGCGGTAAAGATTATTCTGGGTGTATTGGTTTGGATACAGATTCAATTATGCGTATTTGTCCGTATGAAAAAATGGTTGGTTGTACCAAAGATGGTGTAAAAGAAGCGAATGACGTTTATGATGAAATTGCGACAATGGTTCAAGGTTTGATGTTGAATATTGATAATAATTTCCTGACACAATGTCAAAATGCATTAAATGAATCAATGGTAAGGGTGTGTGGCGATACGGAAAATTGTGATGCATTGGTTTTGGATGAAAATTCTGGTGCACGTTCATTTAAGTACCAAGTTTGTAAATATTCAAAGATTGATACGGAAACGGGTAAAATAACATGGACTGATAATTGTTATGATTCATTAGATGGTGTACCAACTGATGTTTTAATTCCAAAAATAGAAAAATGTAGTGATAATGATTCCGCATGTAAAGAACGTGTTGCAAAGGCACAAGAACAAGGTTGGGCTGGTAAATTGTCAGGAATTATTTATTGGGGGGGGATATATGATACTAATACGGATAGTTTTATAAGTGAACAAGATTATTTGAAAAATATTGGGTCTATGACTGATGATGACGAGAAGGTTATTCATGATCAGGTGTTTGAACAAGAAATTGCTCCGTTATCAAATGCAATTGAAGCAGCGATGAGCACGATAAAGGCTGATCCAATTGTGCAGTATTGTATGACAGGACGCCAAGTTCAAGGTATGAGAAAAAGTAATACTAAGAGTATAGATTTTGGTAATAAGGATAACCCGAGGTTTCCAGAATTAACCAACCAAGTAAGAAAAATGGTTGCACTATCTGTATTGCAAAAGGCACGTGAAAATTATAATAAAAAATATGATGAAGAAATATCGCGTATGATGCAAGACCAGGTAAAAGCGGCAGCTCGTGTTGACCAAAAGACAAAGGAAGAAGTAGCGGAAAATGCTTGTGCAGAATGGGCTGATTCATCGTCATTGCCAGAATCTAAGGCGCCTAAAAAGTCGCAAGTAGGTAAATGGATTGCTGTTGGTTTAATCGCGGCAGTTGGTGTGGTTGCATCTATATTTACTTTTGGTGCTGCTAGTGCAGCAGCTGCAGCAGGAATAACGGCAGTTATGACTACTACAGAAATAGTGGCTGGGAGTGTTGCGGCAGCATCTTTGGTGGGTGCAGGTGTTGTTGCTGCAAGCGGTGGACCAGTTGGTCAGGCAAATGTTGATAATTGGAATTATAAGGAAAATATTACAACTATGTTTAACAAGTCAACTGGTGAATGTACTAGAACGCGGGTGATTCAAAATTGTGCAAAAACAAAAAAGAATTATTGTAAAGAATGGGAAGACCCAAAAACGGTTGTTGATAAAGTGAATTTGTATTAAAATAAAACCGCCATTGTGGCGGTTTTTTGTTCTTGTTTTTTTTATAAAACGAATGTTGATTTTTTGTGTTTCTTTGTTTAAAATGTTTTTGGATTTTGGAAAGGATTTTTAATATGTTAAAACGTTTATTTTTATCAATGATACTTTGTGTCGGTGTTTGTTTTTCTGCACGTGCGGAATTAAAGGTTGATATTATTGCCGGGGGGGTAAATCCTGTGTCGATTGCAATTCAAAAATTTGAAAATGAAAATGGTGCAAAATCACGTGATGCCGATATGTTGCGGGATGTTGTTGCAAATGATTTGAAATCTAGTGGTCTGTTTCGAATTATTGCCAAGGATGCATTGCCAGAACAGGTTAAAATGAATGCTATGCCTAATTTTGATTTGTGGAACGCAATTAAGGCCCAGGTATTGGTTCAGGCAAAATTATCTATTGATAAAAATGGTATGTATAAATTGGAATTTTATGTTTGGGATATTAATGGTAAAGAACAGATAGAGGCACAAAGTTTGTCTGCATCAAAAAAATCTTTACGCAGGTTGGCACATATTATGGCGGATGCGATATTTGAAAGATTGACCGGTGAAGTTGGTTATTTCGATACACAAATTGTATTTATTGCTGAATCTGGCCCTGTGGATGATAGGGTTAAACGTATGGCAATTATGGACCAGGATGGATATGGTATGCGATATTTATCTGACAAAAAGACTTTTGTTATGTCGCCACATTTTTCACCAAATATGCAAACAATTGTATTTTTATCTTATCGTGATGACGATCCTATGGTGTGGACATTGGATTTGGAAACTGGCGAACAAAGAAAGTTGGGACAATTTGGTGGAATGAGTTTTGCACCGCGTTTTTCCCCAGATGGTACCAAGGTGGCGTTATCTTTGGTAAAGGGTGGAAATACACATATTTTTGAATATGATTTAAATGCAAAATCTTTGCGTCAATTGACATTTGGAAATTCTTTGAATACCAGTCCATCGTATTCCCCTGATGGTAAAAAATTGGCGTTTAATTCTGATAAGACTGGCAGACAACAAATTCATGTCTTGGATTTAAAAACAGGGGATGAAGAACGTATTACTTATGGGGCAGGGCGGTATGCAACACCTGCGTGGTCGCCAGATGGACAATTTATTGCTTTTACCAAGATTGCTGATGATACTTTTTATGTCGGTATTATGTACCCAGATGGCAGAAATGAAAAAATTTCATGGCTATACATTAGTCGATGAAGTAGCCAGAACTTCTTTACAAAATAAAGTAGATAATGATTCAAAAACAATTGATGCAACTATGTTCAGATTGCAACAAATGATTGAACATATCAAAAATATTTCATTTGATTTTAAAGAAGGAGAAGGATTTAAAAATAAAATTAAATTAGATAAAATAACAACATCAGATAATTGTCCATCTTCTTTTTTATTATAAGTCACCTTTTTAAAACAGTTTGCACAACATCTTTGAATCTTTTTATTTTGTTGATCAGAGCAAACATATTCCCAGAACATTCGATCTAAATACCCTTTTGCACTTAAATCTTTTCTTAAATCTGGGCAATAATCAATGTCTTCATTTATTTTACTTAATTCATCTTTTGTTTTATTATATGTGTCATCTAAATCAAATTTAATACAATGCAAATAAACTACTTTCTCAGGGTCAAATTCATATTTAAAAACAAAATTTGAATTTATTAAAGAATTTCTATACATTGTTTCACAACCAATTGAAGGGAAACCCTGATCGTGCAGTTTGTTGTAAGGCACCTTGTGTGCTTTGACATATTCCCAAACCTGCTCTTCTGACCAATGTGCAAGTGGATTGACCTTGATGAGATTGTTATTGGCATCCCACTCTACAACCTGAACGCCAGAGCGTGTCACAGCCTGAGAGGAACGCAGTCCGCAGATCCAAACATCAAGTGTAGAGAGTGCACGGCGAAGAGGTTCAAGCTTTCGACA